>JAPUGI010000084.1 GCA_027292925.1 Gammaproteobacteria bacterium | reverse complement strand
CTCGAGCAGTGGTACTACGAAGTTTTCAATCAGGACAACGTCACCCTGGTGGATGTCAACGAACAGCCGATCGAGGCAATCACCGCCACCGGTGTCCAAACCACGCACGAACACTATGACATGGACATTCTGGTCCTGGCGACGGGTTTCGATGCCAGCACCGGAGGGCTGATCCAATTCGACATTCGCGGCACTACCAACCGGACACTCGAGGAAACCTGGACCAACGGTGTGAAAACCCAGTTGGGGGTCAGCGTACCGTCTTTTCCGAACATGTTCATGCTTTACGGTCCGCAAAGTCCTACCGCGTTTTGGAACGGACCCACCAGCGCCGAGGTGCAGGGAGACTGGGTGGTAGATTGTCTGATCTATCTTCGCGCCAACGGTATGACGCGTATTGAGGCCGCTGCAGCAGCGGCAGATGACTGGAACACGCACATGAATGAACTGGCGGCGGAGTCATTGCTGCCGTTGGCTAAGTCCTGGTACATGGGCGCGAACATCCCCGGCAAGCACCGCCAGCTGCTGCACCATTTGGGCGTGCAGGAGTATATGGGCTACTGCCGAGAAAGTGCCGCCAACAACTATTCAGGCTTCGAACTCAGCTGAGCCAACGGTGGGTTCGAGATGGGAAAAGCTAATGTCTTAACTCAAACGCATCGTTGGCTTCTTGCCAAGCGCTTTGCAATACGGATTGACGTGTAAAACCAATATCCACAATCATTGTTACATCCTTGTAATCTTTATCTTCTGTCAGTTTGTCAGTCCTGAGGGTTTCTTCCAGGGATAGTCCTTCATCGGCAGCTTGCTTACCGATACTGGCGAGCTGCCGTATGAATGCCTGGAACTGTTCAAGCTTGGGTCGATTGGTAACAACACCGTGACCCGGAATGAGGGTATGGAAAGGCAATTCAAGCACCTTATCGAGGGTATCTCCCCACTCAGCCACTGAACCACCGGCTTCGAGATCTATTTTTGGATAATGAAGATAGAAAAATAAATCACCGCTGTGCACCGTTTTCTCTTCGACAAACAGCACCACCAGGTCACCATCAGTATGTCCTCTTCCAGGATGGACCAGACGCAAGGTCTTATTTCCCATGGTAATTTCCTTGTCATGGTCAAAGGTATCATTGGGCAATAATTTACCCGCCTCACCCGAGAAGTAGTCGGCATCAGTCTGTAGCAGGTGATGCAATGTTCTTTTCGTTGCGACAATCCGCGTACCTGGTTTAAAAGCAGGATTGCCGTGACTGTGATCAACATGATAGTGAGTGTTGATAACCAGAGTAATCGGTTTGCCCGTCAGCGCCATGGCTTCCTCGATGATACGGTGACCCTGGTATTGCAAGGCCATGGTATCAACAATGACTGTGCCTTCATCCGTATCCAGAACGGCGACGTTGCCACCAAGACCATAAATTACGTACAGATCATTGGTAATCTGTTCGACGGTGAGTGAACGTATTTGCAGAAATACATAGCCACAAAAGGCAAGAACAATCACAACAACCGAAACGACCAACCACTGCCAGATTCGCATACCAGGATCCTAAATTATGTCGTCACAACTATACTCGCCTGCTTAATAACTCGATACTTGCCAAGAAAACAGCAACCCATTACAGTGCCCGTCCGCAACGATACCAAATTGATCTGATGTTCGAGAAGCAAACATTGCATGGTGCCTACTTCGCACTTTCCGCATACCTGTTCTGGGGGTTTATACCGATATATTTCAAGTTTGTTGATCACGTCTCACCATGGGAGATTTTATGCCACCGCGTAGTCTGGTCTGTGATTCTACTGATGGGTATTCTTGTCTACACCAAACAGCTGGGCGCATTGAAAGTCGAAGCGCGGGTAATCAGACGGTTGTTGCTGACTTCTGCACTCTTGTCGGTTAACTGGTTGGTTTATATCTACGCTATTGTCAATGGCAACATTGTTGAAACGAGCCTGGGTTATTTCATCAACCCCTTGGTGAGCGTCTTTCTTGGGGTGATATTTTTATCGGAGCGACTAAGGCCACTGCAATGGCTCGCAATAGTCATCGCCGCGTCCGGAATTGCATTCCAATTGATTTATTTTGGCGCAATACCCTGGATCGCGCTAACGCTAGCATTCAGTTTTGGATTCTATGGACTCATCAGGAAAAACCTGAATTTACCTTCCGTTTCGGGGCTTGCGCTGGAGACCACGTTAATACTTCCCTTCGCATCCCTGGGTCTGTTTTGGTTCTACACCACGGGGAACCTGGATTTTGGCGCAGTAAATCTACAAACGGATATTCTGTTGATCATGGGCGGCTTCATCACCTCTTTCCCTCTACTTTGTTTTGCTGCCGCGGTAACACGACTTTCCCTTACCTCCATCGGTATGTATCAGTACATAGCGCCGAGTCTTTCACTCGTGCTTGCCATCATCGTATATGACGAACCATTTGGCGTTGACAGAATCATCACCTTCACCTGCATCTGGATCGCGCTGGTTATCTTCACCCTAGAGACACTTTACTACCACCGGAAGCTTTCCATGCGCGGGGTCGCTAACGCTTAGGGAGCCGATCTTTCAAAAACTATGCTCCCATTCACCATCGTTAAATCTACTTGCATATCCAACAGTTCTTCCGGGGGGCGTTCGAATATGTTGCGATCCAGAATCACGAGATCTGCCAGCTTTCCTCGTCTGATGGAACCCTTCACATCACCATCGAAAGTAGCCCTGGCGCCATTGATTGTATAAGCCTTCACAGCATCCTCTAGTGAGATTTTCTCTTCAGGGAACCAACCACCATTGGGAGTACCTTTGGTAGTCGTACGGTTAACCGCGGCGTGAAGCAAATATTTTGGATGGTTGTAGTACTCCGCTGCATTGGTACCCGGCCAGTCAGAAGCAAATACCAGCGTCGCGCCACTCTCCAGTAACGACCTGAAAGCATATGCCCCCTTGCTCCGTTCATGACCGATACGCTCCTCCATCCATCTCATGTCATCAGACAGGTGATATGGATTCACTTCAGCAATAACTCCCAGTTTGTTAAACCGGTCAAAATCCTGGGGTCTTACAACTTGACAGTGAATCACCCGGAATCCTTCCAATGACCCACCAAGATCTCTCTGTAGTCGCTCGTAGGTATCCAGCATCAGTGACACACCCCGAGTACCGATGGCATGAACATTTGCTTTGAAGCCTCCCTTGTGAGCTTCTTTCAGATATCCGTACATCTTCTCCATATTCGGTACCAGGTGTTCCGGGTCATCGCTGGTATGGTGACGATAGGAACCGTAGTGATCATGACGATCGTCATAAGCTTCAAAAAAAAGTGCAGAATGGTTGCCCATGATGCCATCGATGTATCCCTTGTGGGCTCCCCATCTTAAAAAGGTATCACGCTCCCCGGAGACCGGGTGTGTATTCATCTTGATTCCCTTGTCGTTGAATTCAGCCGCCCTGGCAAGATCGGCTCGCATCCAGATACGTGCGGTAAGCTCACCACTATTCTGCAGATCAAGGTAAACCTGTTCATAGTCAGTCGGCGTTATATCGTGGATTTCGACTACACCGTGTTCACGCATGCTCTTCAGCGCTGCGCGTGCTTCATTGAGAATTCGACTGTGTGATTTTTCCTCAACCACAGCCTGAATCTTCGCAATGGCAGGAGAGCCATTGCGAATTAATCCCGTGGCAGTCCCTTGTTCATCGGTATCCATTCCAGGCAGCGGATTTTCCAGCAAACCGGCATTCTTCAAGGCAAGGGTATTGGCAAGATACAATTCGGGGGATTCCTCAAAGCTGTTAATAAACACGGGATTCCCTGCGCTGATATCATCAATTCCAGATCGTGTGGGCTGCCACCTTGCGCGCAAGTCATCACTATGGCCTCCACTCGAACCATCCTGCCAGGTCTCATAGGCACCCCAGGAGCCACCGGTGATCCACTCACCTTCGCCAACAATCTTAATGACTCGCTGTAACTCGGAACGGAGCTCAGGATCGTTAGCAACCTTGAGCAGGTTTGCGTCATTGATCTGCTGCCCTGCACGATTGAAGTGAGTGTGACCATCAATAAAGCCTGGCACGAGTAATCGATCACCCAACTCAACGACTACAGTCTCATCACCAATAAAGTCGGAAACATCCCGGCTTCCCTCCGCATAATCTACAAAGATTATCCTGTCGTTTTTTACTACAACGGCCGAAGCCCAGGGTGTCACCTCATCGCTGGTATAGACGCTACCCTTGAAAACGTAGTCACCAGGCTCGACGCTGGCCGACGATGGATCGACTTCACCACAAGCAACGAGCACTAGGATAAGGCTAGCTACCAGGAAAATTCTGACCTGGCCGGGTAGGTTGTTCACTAGGGTTCCTTTGTCCAATAACATCAACGCAGTATACCAAGAGCGCAAACTACCCCACGATCTACTATCATGATGAGTTCCTATAAAGGCAAGTAGCATGAAGGAAACCCAGTTTGATAAGGATATCGCACTCACCCCGATTTCAGACAATCACTACCAGGTGGATATTAGTGATACATGGAACGTTACCATCGGTCCAAATGGTGGCTATGTAGCGGCGATCATTCTCAATGGAATGAAAGCACAGTTGGGAGACGTGCAAACGCGATCTGTTACCCTTCACTATCTCTCCGCTTCTGTACCTGGACCCGCCGTGCTTCATGTTAACGTCGAAAAAAAGGGGCGATCTTTATCCACATGTACAGCAAGGTTGCTTCAGGGTGAACGCACCATTGCGATATCTATGGCCACCTTTGCTTCAGCTCGTGAATTTTATAGCTTCCGTGATTTTGACATGCCAGTGGTGCCCAGTCCGGATGATATTGCACCAACATTACGGATGAATCCTAACCTTGTCGGGCATGTACCATTTCGTGATCACTTTGATCAGCGGCTGGCTATCGGTCCAATACCTCCGGCTACAGCAGACGAAGGAAGGGTCGGTGGCTGGACCCGGTTCGTCAATCACCGCGAATATGACGACCTTGCCATCGTCGCAATTTCCGACTCCTGGTTTCCGGGTTTAAACGTGAAAGATACACCTGTGCCCATGCACGCGCCGACTGTGGACCATTCTGTGCATTTTTTAACTTCCGTACCACTCGATTCCATCAAGATCGACGATTTCTTACTGGTTGAATTCACCACCCATGTCGCACAGGAAGGTTATCTCCTCGAAAATGGCAAAATCTGGTCCACCGACGGTGACCTGATCGCCCAATCCAGGCAACTGGCAATTATGCTGCCGAGGGACGACCAGTCAAACTAAGCACGCTTTTGCAATTCAACCCGTATTCTTGCGTGCTCATCCTCATCCAGCGTAAATCTTGAAAACATGATGGCACCTATCGTGTAACAAACCAGTGGTAACAAACCGTACAGCGTAACCATGGCGACCTGTACCGTCATCGTTTGCTCCTGGTTCGGCACAAATCCTGAAAACTGCAGAACGTAACCGGTAATGAAGATCATTACACCGGCGGCACTCTTAAACACAAAGTTGAAAGCAGCAAAATAGGAACCTTCCTTCCTCTCGCCTGTTGTATATTCGTCATAATCAATGATATCGCTCTGTATTGATGGCGCAATCGTGCCGCCACAACCCGCTGCTAAACCGGCAAAAAAAGCGAAGAAGAAAAATGCAAAAATTCTCGTTTCCCCCGGCTCCAGGAACGGCAAACTAAACATTCCGCCAAATGAAAGTCCCGTCAGCATCATGGAAAACATCCACAGCCGGATTTTGCCGAATCTCCTGGACAGGGGAAGCCACATGGGCACAGACATGGACGATGGGATCATGTAGGTCAGGATGATAGCCGGTGCCAAAGCAGGCGCTCCCACCACATACTGGGCTATGTACAGGGTCAGTATTCCAATGACGGCACTACCGATGTTTTCGATGAACGAAACCACCAGCACCAGGCGTGCATGAGGGTTCTGCCACACATCTTTAAACGCACCGTAGGGTCTCTGCTTTAGCCGACCCTGGAAGTCGGGCCTTTCGCGCAATTTCGCTACTGCATAAATAATGAGCCCGGCGGTTATCAATGCCGCCAGCACGCTTAGTTGGAACGCAGTTAGCCGGACGACCGCCTCACCCTGCGCCTCTGCATTGATCAGCAGTTGCATGCTCACAAGCGCGATGATTGAACCGATGGTGTAGGTCGCATGTCTCAAGCCATAGAGTCGGCTGCGCTCATGGTAGTTCGGTGTTAATTCCGCACCAAGGGACATATGCGGGACTATAAAAATGGTCATCGCCGAATAAAAACCAATGACGCCGACTGCCATCCAAGCCACAAGCCACGATCCGGAGATTCCCTCAGGTGGCGAGAAGACCATGATAAACGTCAGGCCAATCGGGACAATACTGGCTAACAACCAGATTCGCCGTCTTCCCATGGCATGCCTGGTCTTGTCGCTGAGGTAACCCACAAGAGGATCCGATATCGCATCCCAAACCCGTGATACACCGAATATTGTACCCATGACCGCCGGAGCTATCAGCAGCACATCGGTTGAGAACTTCATGATGTACAGGTTGATCAGCAGGTACATGTAACCCACACCGATAGTAGGTGCGCCATAGGCACTGATTACTCCCCAGCTTAGCTTGTCGTCCAACTGGAGTATGTCTGTGGCAATATCTGTCATATACGTCTCTTTAATCCAATATAGCTGGTCTTACAATTTTATTAAAACGACAATTTCCGCTATCCTTAGCGCCGCTTTTCAGGTGGCCAGGGAGTAACACCAATGACCATGCAAAATACACCACTTCTTATGTCCCGACTCCTCGGTCGAGGCGCAAAGCTTGATCCAAACGAAGAAATTGTTACTTTATTGGAGAGCGGCACGCATCGGCAAACATTGAAAACAACATGGGATCGCGCAAACCAGTTGGCAGGCGCATTAAAAGCCCATGGCATTGAAATTGGCGATCGCGTGGCCAGCTTTATGTGGAACAACTATCGACACCTTGAACTTTACCAGGCGGTGCCTTCCATGGGCGCGGTACTGCACACGCTTAACATCCGTCTTGGTCCCACTGATCTCGAGTATATTATCAATCACGCCCAAGACCGTGTCATTTTCGCAGACGAAGACCTGCTGCCTTTGCTGGAACCACTGCGAGATAAAATTCCCTGTGTAGAATTATTGGTTATTTGCCGTCATGGTGAAGGCGGCGAATCTTCATTTGAAAATACCGTGGACTACGAAGAATTTATCGCTGACGCAGACACTAGTTTTAGCTGGCCAGAGATCGAAGAAGTTTCACCCATGGGTCTGTGTTATACCAGCGGCACCACCGGAAAGCCCAAAGGCGTAATGTATACAAACCGATCAACCTACCTGCATACCATCACCCAGGCCATGACGGATTCCATGAGCATGTCCGCCCTGGATGCCATTTGCGGCATTGTGCCCATGTTTCATGCCATGGGATGGGGAATTCCCTTTACCGCCTCCATGCTCGGCTGCAAACAGGTGATGCCGCACCGCTTTATGGCTCCACAAAAACTTATCAAGCTAATGGTGGAAGAAGAAGTCACCATATCCGCTGGCGTGCCCACCATCTGGCAAGGGATAAAAAGTATTCTCGAAGACAACCCGGGCAAATACGACATGTCTAACCTTACCCGCTTAACCTGCGGTGGTTCCGCCCCTCCAGTATCCATGATGCGTTGGTATTGGGATACCCACAATATTGAGATGGTGCAAGGCTGGGGAATGACCGAAACAAATCCACTGGGGACGCTATCACGCAAGGTTGCAAAGCGTTCACATACTAAACTGACAGAAGATCAGCAATTTGAAAACGTCGCCAAGGCCGGTTTGCTTATGCCTGGTCTCGAAGTTGAAATTTTTGATGACAATTGGCAACCGCAACCCCACGACGGTGAATCCGTCGGAGAACTGCTAATTCGCGGGCCATGGGTCTGCTCTGAATACTACAATGATCCGCAACCGGACAAATTTCACGACGGCTGGCTAATCACCGGTGATGTCGCAAAGATTGATTCGGAGGAATACGTGATCATCGCGGATCGATCAAAGGACCTGATTAAATCGGGTGGCGAGTGGATCTCATCCGTTGACCTGGAAAACCACATCGTCTCACTCGAAGGAGTCACACAGGCTGCGGTTGTTGCCCAACCCCATCCTAAGTGGGACGAGAGACACGTGGCTTTAGTGATACTGGTAGAAGGATCGAATGTCACGAAAGAACTGATTCTGGCCCACTGCTCAGAAATATTCGCTAAGTGGCAGTTGCCGGATGACGTTATTTTCGTGGAACAAATTCCACTGACATCAACTGGTAAGATTGATAAGAAAACTATTCGCTCACAACTAGATGAGGAGAAATACAAACTACCGGATTTGCGTACCGCGTAATCATAGACTCTATGCAACCTATTCACAGTTTCAGTTATAGCGATGATTTACGCCAGGCGATTCATGCAAACGTGCAACAATTCCAGGATAAACGCCAACTTGCCGATGATCTCAAGATGGCCGCGGTTGCCGTTACCATCTTTGAACATGACAGCGACGCCGCTGTCATTGTTACCAAACGTTCCCCCAGGCTAAAGGAACATACGGGACAATGGGCAATGCCAGGTGGCAGGGTCGACGCTGGTGAAAATGCCATTGAAGCCGCGCTGCGAGAGTTGCGTGAAGAAGTAAACCTTGAGTTGAGTGAGGACCAGGTTCTGGGGACGCTTGATGACTATGTCACTCGCTCCGGCTATGTCATTACACCTGTGGTTGTCTGGGCAGGCATCGATGATCAGCACCTGCATCCCAATCCAGATGAAGTCGCGTCAATTCACCCGTTCACTTTTGATGAACTTATAAGAGAGGATTCCCCTAACCTGGAATCCATTCCGGAAAGTGACAAACTCGTGCTTTCAATGAATTACATTGAAGATCGGATTTATGCGCCGACTGCCGCCATGCTCTTCCAGTTCAGGGAGGTAGCGATTGAAGGACGTGCAACCCGGGTGCTTGACTATGACCAGCCGGTTTTCGCCTGGCGTTAAACAGCATTGATGCTACATGCACAGCATACTCTCGCATCGCGCCGCCGCCGCAATTTTGTTTTAATGCAGCACTTTCATAGCATCCATTCCTATGTCCGGACAGTATTACGTGGTAGCCGCCACATCAGAACTAGAAGAAGATGGCCAGATGTATGTGGAACTCAATGGTGAAGAAATTCTGTTGTGCAAACACCAGGGAGAGTTTTACGCCATCGCATACCATTGCAGCCATGAGGAATTCGCCCTTGAAGGCGGCCTGTTGCAAGACGGTTGTATTACCTGCCCTTATCATGGTGCGGAGTTTTTGTTGAGCGATGGCTCGGTTCAAGCGCCGCCTGCTTTCGAGCCAATAAAAATATATCCCATCAGAATTGAGGATGAGACAATTGCCATTACAACGAGTCCTGAGTAGATCTCACAAGTGTTAAATTGAGACAAGAGGAGTTAAAACTTGGTTGCACTTGATGATCGTTCGTTGGGATGGCTTCGCTACCTGTATAGGAAAACAAAGACGCCAGACAATTGGGATCGTGGTGGCAAACCCCATGCGCATTGGGATGAAACTACCGGTGAACCGATGACTTCATGGCACAGATTTGATCTAGTTGACTCCAGTTATGCCGTAGCCTTGATGAGTGACCGTACACCTGCCTGGCGTGAGATCTACAGCGAAATACTCGATCAATTAGTACTCCGCCACACTAGTTGGTGGTCAGCTTCAGACTGGATGACACAATTTGGTGATGATCCCGACAGAAGTAGCTACCCTGATCGATACCGCCCCTTGGTTCCTGCTTCACTCTGGGGTGATTACAATGTTCCAGGTTGGACTGCTAACGGTGTCGATCCTTACGGCGTTCAACCTGACCCAATCGCAGCCGATGGCATGTTGTTTTACAAAGGGTTTTTTTCGCTCCTAATGGGGTTGCACCGCTATGTGTCAGGAGACTCTAAATGGGATAAACCGTTTGAGATGATTCGTGATGGTGCCAACACCTTCACATGGTCACACTCGAAAGTTGTCTCACACCTGGCGAAACAATGGCACAACAGTCAGGTAGGTTGTCATTGTGAGAACACAAAAATATGGCCCTACTGACTAAGTGGTGCCGGTCTCGGTCTGAGACTCTACGATCAGATGTTTGACACTAATCATCATCGTGCATTTGAAAAATGGTGGGAATACGCATCAAAAAATTATGTCTCCTGGAACGATGACAAACCCGTTGCAGTTGACCTGTACTATGACCCGATTGTGGATGAACACGTGTTGCATGGTGCAATGGGTATAATCGCACCCGCGTGGTATTTTGCTCCCCAAATAAATCAGCTAGCCGAGGTGGGATGGAACACCGCTGCGCGTGCTAGTGGCGCGTTCGGTGATGGACCAATTACAGGTCTCGATGATCCGGGAACGGCAACAATGCTGCTGCAACTTGCTGGGGAGTTTGCGGACTCATCAACAAAACAAAAACTTTGGGAAGCTGCCGAAGAACATATCGAACCCACCCGCGATCAGAGCACTGGCGAATTCACCTTTGGGCTGAAGTTAAATGAACTACACCCACGTGGTCAGTGGAACGCACGAATGATGGCTGGTTGGGTGTGTACTCAGGGCGCGTGGTCGCGAATTTTCAATGAGCCAAATCTTTCCAAATTCGATGAGCCAACAGTTGAAGGCATCAATTTCCCAATGGTTGCACTTAGCGAAGCAAGATGGGACGGAAACACTTTACATATAGCAGCCCATCCTCAAAATTCTGAAGCTAAAGGAACAGTTACCATGGCCAGATTGGCGAATGTTGCATCTTCCAAGGGTTGGGTTCTCACGAAACCAAGTGGAGACAAGGTCCTCCTGGATGGAAGAGGTGATCATGTCCTATTTGAAATAACTGTGGACAATCAGGTAGTCATGCTTCGGCAGGAGGAATCGCAATAAATAAGAATGAACGAATTACTGACTGACGGAACCGGCCAAAAAGGGCGTTTCCTGGTGCATAATTGGTTCGAAAAACCCATGAACTGCTGATGATGCCATCGAAATACCGAATGAGACCATTGTCATTAACTCATTTAAGGAATCTCTTCGCGAGCACACCAGGCAGGTACCAGTCCTTTGTCCCGAAAGCCGCGGATTTCTTCCGTGTATCGTGCATCTCCATATTGCCGGTACTCGGACAAACAGGCCCAGACATACTTGTAGATGTGTTCCCTATCCAGATGATCTGGAATCGGTAGTGGATTTTCCCGATCAAACCCCGGACTTCCGACTGCCTGGTGGGCTGCCAGCAACGCGCCCGTTAAAGCGGCCAGGGCGAGCCTTTCTTCGATAACCCCAGAGCACATTCGTATCGCTTGCGTTGCAGTCACCATATGCAATGCAAAGAAATTTCTGGTGCTGCGATAAACATCCAGGGCAACTGAAGCACATTCATTCAAACCGGACGCGATACCTATAGGATAGTCATCGCTATGAAGTAATTCCCCGATACAGCGCGCGAAGAATCTCGAGTCCGAAAAAGTTCTCGGCCCCGCCGAAACCTGTTGCTGCATGCATCGTTCAAATTCAAGCAAACCATCAGCGTTCACTGGCACTTCCTGATGGCAACTAACGACATAGGCAAGGGCCGCCGCAGTTTCATTCTCCGATTGAAAGTCGATGGCATATCCGAGGCGAATAATCGGGTGAAACGCGTCCATGGCCAGGCTGCCAACTAGTTCTGGAAGGTATTGCGCAACTGTCGATTCAATTCCATGCTTTGACACCTGCACTCTGAAATAGGAAAGGAGGGATGGGTACATTTCACTTTTGCCAATCCCATCTCTCCAGTTCCTTATTGGTGCCTCGGGTCTGATTTCACGCAAGATCTTCTTATAGTCATCCTGATATATATTGCAGGTTTCATCATCACCACCTAATCCACTAATCGCGCACAACGTCATGGGCATATGATCGCTATTCATCGATGGCAGGTAGTGAGGGTCGTAGCGGGTCCCATCACTCAGCAGTTCTTGCAGCGTCTTCATGCTTACAATCTTAATCCTTGATAAAAATATAGTAAAGTATTTACTTTATTAATGATCGAACCTGATGCAGTGGTTCACACAATGAATGTGAAGCCGGTCACAAATCTGGAAATTAAATCAGATACCCTCTCAAACTGTGAACCTGATCACAGTTCAGGATCGAATCAGCTGGTTAAATTCGATGCGTACAAAGGTAGTTCCGGTAGAATAGATCACGGTTTTCCCCCAACCCGATTTACCCTACCAGTGGCAAAAAAAGGGCGGTTCATTCCGCCCTTTTTCTTTTGCTCAAATCAGGTGTTGTCCCGATACTCATCCGTTAGCAAATCTTCCTGCCTTTTCTCAAGCGCCTCGACAACTTCAAGGTGTGAATCAACAAATTCTTCCATGGAACCGTAACGGCATATCTCCTGCCCCCGCCACATAACAACGATAGCCGGTGGATTTTTACCGTGAAAGATACCTGTCCTGTTTTTTGCTTTTTGCCCTGTCATAGGCGTTACAGTTGATTTTCTCGCATACCAGCCTACCATGAGCGTTTTGAAGACCTATAATAACAATGACAGCCTTTGGAAGTAACTTATGAAACCACGCATTCGGAACATTATTACCTGTCTGCTCGTTGGTTTTATCAGCCCACTACAAGCCGAGCAGGCTTTCACGATTTCCGATCAAACTACCAATGTTCGGTTGCGTCAGGAGGCACTTCAGTGGACTCCCGAAACAATTACAATCATCAAGAAAGCAGACCTGAAAAGTACCTACCGCAGAGATCTTGAGGATATTCAGGGATTTACCCCTGGCGTAATTATCGATAGCCTTTTTGGAACGCCGCAGGGTGCAGCTATCAGCGTGCGTGGGGTCGGCTCATCGCAAACCAGCAAGGGTTTTGAACCGGCAGTCGCAGTCAGTATTGATGGTGTATACATTGGCACTCATGCCAGCCAGATGCCGGTTCTGTTCGATTTTGAACAGATTGAGATTGCAAGGGGACCGCAGATGACATACCGCGGCATGCCCAATACCGGCGGTTCCATCAATATTACACGCAGCAAGCCTACTGGACAGTACGACGCAGATATCAGGGCAAGTTTTGGGGATTACGACCGACGCGAGTTTGACGCAGTTATCAATTTCCCTATTGCCGAACGAGTAGCAGGAAAAGTTGCTTTCAGCTGGAAGGACGAGGGAGGCGATTACCTGCGAAACACCGCAATTAACCGCGGAGAAAACTCGGAGGACAGATTTGCAATTTCAGCGTCATTACTCTGGGAGTTGAATGACCTGGTTACCGCTCACTACACCTACGATATTGAAGACGATGCTGGTGACACTCCGGGTCTTCTGAACATCAGCACGGAGTCTGATCTCGTTTGTTCCAATTCTATTGCCAACGGTAACGATGCAACCTGCGGCTCAGGTCCCCCGGCAAGAGCTATTCCGCAAACAGGCATACTGGAGCGCACTGCACAAAATTTCAGTAACAAGCGACGATACAAAGGGGATTATCACACACTTAGAATTGATTTAGAGTGGGCCGGACGGACCATGACAAGCATTACCGGTCTCCGAAAAAACGACGAAGAGACAGATCAGGACCTGGATGCAACCCAGGTCGATTTTTATTCCGTGTCATCGGAACAGGACTACGAACAGTTTTCCCAGGAATTTCGCCTGACGGAGCAATACTCAGAAAAGTTGCACTATGCAACGGGGTTTTACTACCTCTCAAGTAAATATGACCTGTTCCAGGAAGAGTTTTTTATCCTGAATACATTGGGTAACGCTGGCCTGGGCGATGCTCACGGCACCCTCGATGTGCAATTTCTCACCACCGAAACAGAATCCACCTACTTTTCAACCTTCGCACATGTGAACTACGTACTCGATGACCAGTGGACGGTAGATATTGGTTCCCGGGTTTCCATAGTAGAGAAGGATTTCAATCACAGCCCATCGGGAGTAAGAATTAACAACACGTTTACCCCGTCACCGGTCATCATCAGTGAAAACAAAGACTGGATTGAGTGGACCTTTTCAGCCGGGATCAGTTACAAAGTTGATGAAGAAGCGATGATTTACTTCCGTTTCTCGGAAGGCTTCATACCAGGCGGCTTCAACGAAAATGCTGTTTCAATCGAATCCGCAACCCCTTATGGCAGCGAAACAACAGACAATTGGGAACTGGGCATGAAGAGCGAGTGGTTCAACGATAAGTTGCGCCTCAACATGTCCTACTACAAGATCGACCTTGATAAGAAGCACGAACAATTTATTGCCTCCGTTGCACCAGGCCGGTTGGAATCGGTCATCGATAATGTCGCCAACCTAGAAATCAACGGATTCGAACTTGAGTTCGAGGCGGTACCGATTGAGAATCTTTACCTGCGCGGCACCTACAATCATATGGAAGCCGACTACAAGTCCTACATGGTGCCCGATCTTGCCAATCCTGGAGCAGAGCTTAGCCTGAAAGGTTTGCGACCCAATCGCGCGCCTCCGGACTCGGTCTTTTTATCGGCGCTCTATTCCTTTGATTTCGCATCTGGAATTGTTAACGTCTATGCCGGATACAAATATTCCAACGATTACCAGACAAATCCTAATATTCGTTTGGCGAAAGTTAACAACTACACGACCTCGGATTTTTCAATCGACTATGTCTGGCGGGATTGGACCTTCCGCCTGTTCAGTCAAAATGTGATAGACAATCGTTACCTGCAGAATGTCGTTAACGTGACTGATGCTGACATTGTTCCAATAGTCCAGGGAGCCACCAACGCATCCAGGTTGGTCAGGTTTGCCGAATACAACCGACCCCGTTATACCGGTTTAGAAGTGATTTATACACCCGATCTGTCGAATCTATTTAACTAAGGAGTGACGAATGCGCACTGGACTAATGGTTGGTGCAACAGATGGTGCCAACGGCACTGGCACTATCGAGGGCATCGTAAAGCAGGCACAGGAATCGGAAGCTAAAGGTTTCAACAATTTGTGGATGGCCAACATCTTCGGCCTTGATGCAATTACCACTTTGGCTATTGTTGGTCAGGCAACCAGCAAGATTGGATTAGGGACCGCGGTAACCCCGACCTATCCACGGCACCCCACTGCGATTGCGCAACAAGCCTTAACGACAGGCGCAGCCGCTGACGGGCGATTTACGCTTGGCGTCGGCCTATCGCACAAGATGGTGATTGAAGGCATGTTCGGACTTTCCTACGACAAACCGGCAAGGCACATGAAAGAATATCTTTCTATTCTTTCCCCTTTGCTCAAAGGTGAGACAACAACCTTTGCTGGGGATCAATATACCGTCAACAACGTAACCTTGGCGATGCCTGGGCAACAACCTGTACCCCTGCTTGTTGCAGCACTAGGACCACTGATGTTGAAGCTGGCTGGTGAATTCGCAGATGGAACAGTCACCTGGATGACCGGACCAAATACGCTTGAGGATTACATCATCCCAACCATTAACAAATCAGCCAATGCTGCCGGAAAACCCAACGCTACTATTGTTGCCGGATTTCCGATCATCTTGACCAACGATCCTGATGGGGCGCGTAAACTTATTTCCCAGGAATTACAGATTTATGGCATGTTACCTTCCTATCGCTCTATGTTGGATAAGGAAGGGCTGGAAGGGCCTGCAGATTTGGCGATAGTTGGAGACGAAACAGAATTAAGGGGCAAGATACAACAACTAAAAGACATCGGTGTCACGGATTTCTGTGCTTCTATTGTGGCGGGTGATGCAGAGACCCATGATCGAACGCTAGAATTTTTAGCTTCTGAAATAAGGGAATAACCATGCAATGTTCTAAGTGCTTGTCCGATATTGAAGTTCTCGAATACCAGGGAATCGAAATTGATCGTTGCACAAATTGTTTCGGTATCCTGGTGTTCAGAACTCCGGCATTATCTCTTCAATAAAATGTCGCGTCTGCATCATCATCTCTCGATGACTAGCTGCCAAGGGCAACATGACAAACTTATGACAACCGGCATCTATGTACTCTCTTATTCGCTGGATGATTTCACCAGCATTGCCTACTACCATGTAGCGAGACGGATCTTTCTTTAACCTGGCTCGTAATCCTTCACTCGCTTTTCTGGCACTTTCATCATCCGGGTCACCAAACCTGAAAGAAAAAGTTGCCCCATAGTGATCGTCGTCAATTTGACGCCCGGTTTCCTTCAATGCAACTTTGATACCCCTTACCATGACCTCTGACTGTTCCGGCGAATCAATGCCACCCAGCCATCCGGTGCCGAACTTTGCCGTACGTTTCATGGCAGCCTCACTGGAACCACCTATCCACAAGGGAATTTTGTGATTTTCAGGTTTCGGGGAAATAGTGGCATGCCGGTATTGAAAAAATTCACCGTCAAAATTTACTTCTTCTTCATACCACAGGCGATGTACCAACTGCAGAGCCTCGTCAGCTTTCTTGCCTCTTCGTTTTGTCGGAATTCCAGTCGCCTGATAATCCTGACTTAGCGCGCTACCAATACCGAAAGCAGGCAATAGACGGCCATTACTCAACAAATCGATAGTGGCGCATTGTTTCGCAGTTAGAAGGGGGTCCCTGAGTGCGATAGAAGCCACATTCATGCCAAAACGAATTTTTGTCGTCGCACCCGCGAGCGCTGCCATGGTTGAAATACACTCAAGCATCGGTTCACTCGATACCAAACGATCTGTCTGCCAGATAGAATCCACTGCGCCTAATTCACAGAGTTCGACCCATTCAAAATATTCCTTGCCTGTGCTGAAGGGAAAACGGGATGTACCGAGACCTAAACCTATTGTCATTACTCTACCTTTTTTAAATCATTGGCGAACCAGACTGTTCATCCGAATCGAGCAGTAGCGCGCCAATATCCTCCAGCCCCTTGCGCTGACCAACCATGTGCTGGCACATGGTTTCAGTGTCACGAATCGATCGATCCATCGGTCCTTTGCGGGAATAAATCGCACTGCCCCCAATACTGTCGTACAACAGTCTCACTATGCTGCGAGCAGACTGGAACGCATTCAGTCTTGACAACCACAGATCAGCTCTTTGCTGCTTATTCAACTCAATATCTTTTTCGAGTAGACCCCACTGCGTCTCAAGCGCAGAGAACACATAAGACCTTGCGCTCCCGAGAAGCATTTCCGCATCTGCTATTGCGGTTTTGATCCTCGGCTGGTTCTTGTATTGCTGTTGGTTAAGAGGATCCACTTTGCCGGCCAGGATATCCTTCGCATCATCTATCCTCTGCCTGGCAACGCCTAAAGGTACACCGGACATTTTTCTCAGTAACGTATCTGCTTTTTTCCACAGCAAACCTTCCCGTTTTGGCTCAAAAAAGCTAAACGTGTGCTCCCGTGGAATCACGAGATGACTGGATAACGTCGTGTAGTCGTTGCTGCCAGTCCCCCTGAGACCAGTGGTATACCAGGTATCCTTGATTTCCCATTGCGAAGCAGGCGCAATGGCCAACCGCCATTCCGGAGTACCCCGTTTATTTAGCAAAGGTTCACCATCACGATAAACCGTACAGCCCGCTGCAATCAAATCCGAATGGCTTGAACCACTACAAAACATCCAGTTTCCCGAGACGCGGTAACCACCGTCGATTTCTTCCGCTCGTCCAACTGGGTATACCCAACCGGCTTGCACCATATCAAGATGCGGATACAATTCCCTCGCAACATGATCGTCCAGGTATCCTGAATAGATTCCGGAATCACATCCGATCATTACGCACCAGCCAACTGATGCATCACCACGAGACAACTCCTCAATCACAAGCACCTGTTCCATAGAAGTGAGTTCCGGCCCATCCCAGGCGCGCGGCATATTCATACGAAACATCCCAGCGCTAACAAGTTGTGCCGCTACTTCAGGCGTTAGCTTCCGCGCCTGCTCCATATCGTCAGATTTAGAAGCCAGCCAACCACGTAGAGACTTCGCGTTGCTATAGATCTCGTTAAATCCAATTGGAGTATGTAGTACTTCCGGTGCGATGCTGATTGGAGTAAATGTGATCCTGTAAATAGCTGATGATAAGTCAAATCTATTGACCTGTGCCATTGTAGCTACATAAAATTAGTTCACTTAACATTTCCACTGAACCTGGCCCTTCTGAAAAGATGTTCCATAATTAGTGTTAACTGGGGAGGTTTCATTGCAGCAATCCTGGTGAAGATTACAATGCAAGATCAGCCCTGAGCCGTTGGATGACACTGCGCATTAAAAAGGCACATCAACAGCCTTGCACAAAAACTCCATATACGGCGTTGCTTTTTTCAATTCCCTGACAAGTTTTTTTGCAAACCCGGCATCTGAGATATCATCAAGTGAGACCTGCATCACTGCAATGTGATCCTTTCTCTTCAGGTCTTCCATGTGTGGGGCATCCGAATCAAATCCTCTTGGTGGTTTCTTTAGTGAATCCCCCTGCCGCTCGTAGATCGTTTTAAATTTTCTATTGGATACAATCTTTTTCCATTCATCGGGCTTCTCTACGATTCGTTCCCTGATGGCACGAAGAGCCCCAGATTCAGGACGCCACATACCAACGCCGACGAACACATTCGTGGGTTCGATATGCATGTAATATCCGGGTGCGTGCACATCCTTGCCTACTTCATGACGAAACTGGATACCTATATTGGTTTTGTAAGGTGTCTTATCCTTACCAAAGCGGGTATCCCGATATACACGCATTAACGAACCGCCCTGCTTCTTGGGGATAGCTTCAAAGTGAGTGCTTATCGATTCAAGTTCATCTCCCATTAAGGAAATGAATTGGAACGCCGGATCGACCACACAGCGCTCATAGCGCGATTTGTTTTCTGCAAACCAATCACGGTTGTTGTTTTTAGCCAACTGCCTCAGAAACTTTATCGTATCCGGACCAAAACCGCCAAATTGCCTAGCGTTCATAACTGTTGCTCCATTAATGCTTCATCAGCAGAAAACAGACCGGTGAAGTACATTTTCACAACCTGTAGAATAACGATGTTATTCCAGAATAAACAGCATCAATATTTCAGTCGTACTGACACTCAAATGGAGACAATCTAATGTTTGATGACCTTGCCGCTGCCAAAGTCGCACAGTACAAGGGGCTTTTTGAAACACCATTTATTACTGCGGATGTCCCCGATGTAGCTGAGCTAACAGGACAACTGAGGGCAACAATAAAGGAGCGCCGTGATAATCACCCGAACGCTAGCCGATCTAGCCTTGGAGGATGGCAATCAGACACCAATATGCTGCAGTGGGGCGGTGAGCCTGCCCGGCAACTGGGCATATTAATGGTACAGATGTGCAATCAGTTTACCCAGGATATCGGCCAAACAGATCCTGACAAACCCCGATTTGAATGGTCTGCAGAGATGTGGGCAAATATCTGTCCTCCAGGCACGGGCCATGAATCGCACACACACCCCGGCGCATTGTGGTCTGCCGTTTTCTATGTAGATGATGGCTTAGCTGAAAAGGAAAGCGAATCCAATTCAGGTTTCCTGGTTGTCCAGGATCCCAGAAACCCGACACCATTGATGTACAAACCAGACCTCAGATACAAAGACGCGGACGGGACTGTTTATCGCTCCGATCATCGATTTTCACCAAAGGTGGGGCAAATAATTGCTTTCCCGTCCTGGGTCGCTCATTGGGTCACACCACATTTAGGACAACGTGAAAGGATATCAATCGCCTTGAATACAATTGCCTTACCGGCGCGGATCGTTGCCGATGTTTCTGTAGCTGGCGGTCATGCAGTCGACCCAGAATAACCACCGCAAATATCGCGCCCACCAGGGCAGGTGCCATTTCGGACTGGATCGAAATCTGCCCTTTACAATGCCTCAATATACGATACACTGCGAGCGCTGGTAAGGATTACAGCGGCTATTACTGTCCGTGCAATGTCGATATTTCATCGTGTTTGTTCGTAACTAATTCCTGCATCTTTCAGCATTATATGATTTGGCACTCCCTGATTTGGTACAGTGCCGATGACTACTTTTATAGTTACTCAGGAGAGATGGTTATATGGCTACCGAAACTGGCCGAGTGAAATGGTTTGATGACAAAAAGGGATTTGGTTTTATTGAACGAAAAGAAGGGAAAGACGTTTTTGTCCATTTTAGGGCAATCAACTCCCCGGGCTTCAAAACACTTGCCGATGGACAAGAAGTGGAATTTGAAGTTGAGCAGGGAGAGAAAGGTTTACAGGCTGTAAACGTAACGATTGTCTAACTGCACTACGACGCCCTGATCGTTTTTCACAGGGAATACTTAGCACCCCATGCTTCTGCAATGGCGTGGCTCATCGTTTTCGATATTGTGAATATCGTCAGTTTCGGCATCAGTTACGCCTTGTGACCAAATTACCTCCGAATGCAATCCTGCCTGCGGCGTCCGGCTGGTAAAGTATATGGACATTCTCCTTTAATACCCGCCTAAAACGCTCCCCAATCCTGCTGGTCGGAAAGGTAGTAGCTTGGGCAAATAAACTTAAACATATTGGCCAACCTGCGTGCGTTCTTTTTGCTTTCTTCTCTTTCCTTTACAAGACCTTCAAGCTGAGGACCAAATAGATCTGCAAATATTTCTTTAGCAGCTGCTTTTTTATCCTCTTCTGAATCAAACAATGATCGAAGATGAGCGAGCTCCCCAGTATCCAGCCAAACCCCCGCACATGACCCGCACTCATCAATTTCGACTTCCCTTTTGGTGCTAAAAAAACGCCGCATCATCGTGATATTATCGCAACGAGGACAATTTCTTTTTGATCGATCTACTTCGATACCCGGATCTGTTTCGATTTCAAGTAGGCTCTCCCCGGTAAGTTCAAACGGCTCGTCAAACTTCTTAAATTCATGAGTATCAAACCACACACCACCACAACCACCTTTACATACATCGACTTCTACACCGTTAACATCTAAATGTGATAGTTGGGTACTACACGCGGGACACTTCATCACTTACTCCTTCCATAAATTGCCCGGAACTTCCGCCTTGTCGAGATCAGCGGTTATCTGTTCGACAGTCTCATCAACGTTCAACTCAGAAGAATCGAGCCACAATCCTACTCGAGGCGTCTCTTTACGCAGGATCTCGTCAAGTTGCTTGGCCAAGAATTGATTATAGCCCCGTTCATGTCGCCTGGCTTCGCGCACTACAACAATTTCAACCCTGGGGCAGAGGCTCCATCTAAATCAAACTCAGCCCATCGCATCTCTTCACTTTCAAATTTAACCGGCAGTCCAATGATATCTTTGTAGAAAGAAACAGTTTCAGACCAACGAAAACTGAAGATTCTTTGTGCATATATCCTGTATTTCATTTTGACATTTCCTCTGCTACTTCCACATAACTCATATTGACACAATGATAAGCTTTAAATACTGTAAAAAAACTGGCATCGTAGCAGTAAATTTAAGGAGGTTTTATGAAACTAGGAGTTGTATTCCCGCAAACTGAAATCGGAGACGATCCGGATCGCGTTGCTGTTTTCGCCACCACTGCAGAATCGTTAGGTTATGACCATATCATTGCCTATGATCACGTATTGGGAGCAGGCACTGAAAATCGCCCGGACTGGCAAGGACCTTATACGGACAAAAGTATGTTTCATGAGGTCTTCGTTTTGTATGGCTTTCTGGCTGGTCTGACCGAAACACTGGAACTGGTCACCGCTGTGGTTATCCTGCCACAAAGGCAAACCGCTCTGGTGGCGAAACAAGCTGCCAGTCTGGATGTAATCAGCAAAGGAAGATTCAGATTAGGCATAGGGACTGGCTGGAATCCGGTTGAGTATGAGGCACTCAATCAGGATTTCACTAACCGTGGACGTCGCTCTGAAGAACAGATAGACGTTTTACGAAAACTATTCGCTCAAGATGTCATTAGCTACGATGGTAAATGGCACAAGATCACAGAAGCCGGTTTGAATCCTCTACCAGTCAACAAGCATATCCCCATTTGGCTAGGTGGAATGGCACCACAGGTAATGAATCGTGTGGCGCGACTCGCCGATGGCTGGTTCCCATTTTTTAATAAGGAACTCGAAGACCAACTGGCAAGTGTCCGGAAAATGGCGAAGGAAAACGATCGTGATCCAGCAGACATTGGCATCGAGGTGATGGTGGGTCTCGGCGAAGCCAGCGCAAAACAATTGGATCAATTAAAGAAGCTGCAGGATATGGGAGTTACCCACTCTGCGGTTGTTACCATGAACGTTGGGTTGTCAGCAGATGAACATGTCGATGCGATCAAACGCTTCTGGGATGTCGCGCATAGTATTACGGACTAGGGGGCTGTCCGAGAACGGATAAGCCTCGCTACGGTTGCAGTTCTCGGACAGACTCCTAAGCCAGGCTTTCATCCCAGAAAGTAGCTTCCAGTTTGTGCCCATCGGGGTCTTTGACGAAACATCCAAAGTAGGGTTCACCATAATCCGGTCGTGGACCGGGTGGGCCATCATCGGTGCCGCCGTTTGTTATCGCCGCATCGTAAAACGCCTGCACCTGCTCCTTGGAAACCGCATTAAAACTGAAATGTATTCCATTGGCGGTTTCCGCCTGACCACCATCGAAGGCCTCTGGGTGTACCCAGAATTCAGGAAAGAATTTGCCATAGGCGACCGCGCCTGGGTGTTCCATGATCCGTACCGCACCAACCGTTCCCAGCACCGCATCGTAAAACGGTAGCGATTTTTCCACATTGCTAACGGCAATGGACACATGGTTCAAGATCGAAGGATTTTCCTCAGCCATAACTTTTCTCGTGGTGTTTGAACTTCCAGTTTACCGCAACACTACTGACAACCTGTTGTCAGTAGTGTTCATCGATGGTTGGCAATGACTTCCTTGATAAATTGTGTGTGGCTACCGACAA
>JAPUGI010000083.1 GCA_027292925.1 Gammaproteobacteria bacterium | reverse complement strand
AATTTCTGATTGGTGAAAGTTATGGCACCACCAGGGCATGCGGGCTGTCCGGTTTTCTGCAAGATCGTTATGGGCTTTACCTCAACGGCATCATGCTGGTGTCTGTGGCCTTGAATTTCCAGACCCTGCGTTTCAAACCAGGTAATGACTTACCCTTTACTTTGTACCTACCGAGCTATGCACTGACGGCGAGGTTTCATGGCAAGCTCTCGAGCAAGTACCTGAAAATGCCGCGGGAGAAGTTCCTGGCAGAAGTCAAAGAATTTGCAGAAGGTGAGTACAACCTGGCTCTGATGAAGGGAAATCGCCTGACCGGGGCCCAACGAAAATCAATTGCCTCCAGGTTAAGTACTTATACCGGTCTTGATGAGGAATATATTCTTGGCAGCAATTTACGAGTGCCGATCATGCGTTTCGCCAAGGAAATATTACGTACTGACGGAAAATCTGTCGGCAGGTTTGATAGTCGGATAACCGGTGTGGACAAGGATGATGTCTCTGAAAACTTTGAAAGAGATCCCAGCTTCGATACTGTGCAGGGGGTCTATTCGGCTTGCCTTAACAATTATGTTAGGAAAGAGCTTAAGTTCGAGTCTGATTTACCTTACGAAATCCTGAGTTTCAAAGTATTACCCAAATGGAAATATGATGAACATGAGAATGATTTCGTTAATGTCGCAGAAACTCTTCGCGGTGCGATGATGAAAAACCCGCATTTGCAGTTATTCGTTGCCAATGGTCTGTATGACCTGGCAACACCATTTTTTGCGACGGAGTACACTATCCACCATCTCGGGCTAAAAAACGGCGTGGAAGAAAACGTTGAAATGGCCTACTACGAAGCCGGTCACATGATGTATACCCACAAAAAGTCGCTATCCCGCCTGTCCGCGGACCTCAGGAAATTTGTAAAACGGGCAAGTTGACCTATTTCAGGTATTTCCAGGTGTCTTTTCCGTCGAACACCTTGATTGGCAGGGACCAGGTGTCGATTTCATCCACACAACCTAGATTAACTCGATAGATTCCTGGATTTTCAACCCCGTCATGGAATGGGTAGATGCCGCAGCGCTTACAAAAATAGTGATTAACCATCTCCGGTGCAAATCGATAGACACTTAGGGAATCCTTACCACTTCGCAATTCAAATGCCTCGGCCGTGTAATACTGCCTCGACATGATTGCGTTTTTTCTTCTGCAGATTGAACAGTTACACCGCATGGCAATTGTAATGGGTTCACTTTCAAAGGTGAATTGGATTGCGCCGCAGTGACATTTTCCCTGGTAAGTGTGCGTCATTGATCAGAGTCTCCCTAAGTCATCGCCTTATAAACCTGGCGTTTGAACTCATGGCTGAACTCGTGGCAGAAACCTGGAAGTCTTTGAGTAAAAATGAGTGCAGCGATTCCGGCTCCAGGGGATATCCATGTATGTGTTCCTGCAATTCCGCCCCAGTGAAACTCACCAATTGCTTCACTGGGTTCTCCATCCATGGGTAGATTTTTTATGGCAAGGCCTATACCAAATACAGTACTTGGCATGAACCAGTTAGGTAACTGTACCTGTATTCCGGGTTGCAGCAGGTTGGTATGCATCATTGAAACGCTTTCAGGTTTCAAAATCCGTACGCCCTTAAATTCGCCCTCACCAACAAGCATCCGAATAAAGTTCGTGTAATCGCTGATGGTTGAGACAAGACCGGCACCACCTGAGTTAAATGATTTAGGCTCAAGGAAGCTACCTAAAAAAACATCTGGCGCTGCAGTCAGGCCTGGTTTCATCGGATCCTTAGGGTCTGTGGGTCTGTAATTGGTAGCCAGGCGACCATGTTTTTCTTCTGGAACGTAGAAGTCCGTGTCCACCATGCGCAGAGGGATGAAAATCTTTTCTCTAAGAAATTCAGCGAAGGACATGCCGGACCATATCTCAACCAGGCGCGCCAGAACGTCAGTAGAGACACTGTATTGAAATCGTGCGCCTGGTTGATATGCAAGTGGCAAGTGGGCCAGCTTGTCCACCATTTCAGCTAGGGTTGAACGGGGGTTTGATACCTCACGTTCCATATACAGGACGTCGACCGGGGATTCAGAAAAAATACCGTAAGAGAATCCTGCCTGGTGGGACATGACCTGTTTAACAGTCGGTATGCTTTGTATGTCTTCTGTTTCTGTCGGGTCAGTCGCACCCGTTTTAAGAACCTTGAAGTCCTCAAATTGTGGCAGGTGTTTTTCTAAAGGGTCTTCGAGATCAAATTTTCCATCCTCGTATAGACACATGGCAGCAACGGAAGTAATGATCTTTGTATTCGAATAGATACGAAAAATCGTGTTGTCCCTAATTGCACTTTGTGAATCTGTGTCTGCGTAGCCCCAGGTCTTTTTGTCTACAACTTTGTTGTCCTTGAGTACGACTGAGATCGCGCCAGCAAGGAGTTCCTTATCCACAAATTCTTCCATAGCGGCGTGCATGGCAGAAAAGTCGAATGGGCTGTCTTCTATGGATAGGTTAGTAGTAACTTTCAGGCATCCTCTTTGACATCGCCATAGGTCTGGAATGCCAGGGGAATCTGTTGGATAAGCTTTTTAAGGCGTATGAAGTATTTTCGATCTTCTTTGCGGCGAATATGTAAACGCCGGTCCGGAATTATTGCACCGGCACGGGGTGGGCGGCGGAATCGTAATCTTCGCTCGCTGCCGTTTCGTTTCTCATCGTATTCTGGTGTGTTCTCATCAGGCATTTCCTGCACGGAGCATTCACAACCTGCCTCCGAGACCTTGATCATGAACTTCACTGCCTGCTGTTCAGTAACATTGCTCTTGATCACGTAGTTTTTACCTGAGAAAAGCGCGTTGACCCGCTGATCATTGAGACGAAACAACTTGCCGAATCGCTTTTTAGCGGTCGCTTCATCAAATTCCCCGGTTAGGGAACCGTCAAAGACCACTCTGAATAGTTGCTCGCTCTCGCTCATGAGAAAAAAGTTGGTTACGCTGAATTGTGAACCCTACACAAGATAGAGCATATCAGAAAAAAGGTTGATGGGTGGGTACACCCGTCTTGAACAGGATCAACCCGATTCGCCGGTAAGCTCATCATAGCTCTTGGTCTTGCTATCACGTAATCCCGCAACGACATTGGCCAGTACAGCTTCAAATTCAGCACCAGTATCAAGAATTTCACTGTTTTCAGTTACGATCAAGTTGGATAGTTGGTTCATTGTATATTCGGCAATTTTAACACCGGCCCGATTGGCAAATATGTATTTCCCGTCTGGCAGTATGGCAACTAGCCTGCAGGGAGTCAGGATTCCTTCCATGATGGGAAGTTTGACCCAGGCATCGGGTCGCAATGACTCGACTGCATTGACGGCTAAGTCCAGTTTCTGCTGGGCTTTTTTTCGCAAGATTATCGATCGCTTTTTCTTGAGCTGGGCCATCTGTTCCTGTTGTCTTAGACTCTCCTCCTGGGCAGATTTACGCTCCTGTTGGTACTCCTCAGATACGCGTCGTTTGTCTTTTTTATCTAGCTGCTTTCCTTTTTTGTTCTGATCGCTGACTTTCTGTAGCACTTCCTTCAGGTACGCCTTGATGATTTGTTCAGTTGTAAAGCCAGCATTCAGCCGCTTGATGGTTCCGTTACCGCGATAGGTAGCCATTTGCTGGTAGGTCAGTTGCATTGCTTTTCGGTGATTATGGTTGGTAAAAAGCAAGAGATTTTCTTGCGGTAAATTCAGGATGAGATTTAGTCTAGCGACTTTCTCATCTGCCTCCTTTGCATCGTCATAGAGAAACCAGCTCCCGGTGGTGAGAGAAGCAATTTCCTTTTTTATCACTGCGCCGAGCTTGTCCGCACCAGCAAGGAGGTCCTCGTCCAGATCCAAAAGGTCAAATTCGCAGGGATCCGATGGCGTGTTGTTCCTGAGTTGTTCGTATTCCGCACTGACATCAGCCAGGGACTGCTCTACTGCAGCCGTGTCAAAGTCCATTTTGCTGCAGTGACGCAGAATCTGGTCCGGCAGGTTGTCCATCAGGGAATTGTGCTTTTGTTTGTCTTTCCTGGGTTGCAGCGACCAGACAAGTCCTTCTGTGAGCTTAGTCGCTTTTGTCCACTCTTTTGACTTAGGTCCGTAACGAACAAAGATATTCTGCAGGAATTCATGCCACACACCTTGCAACATGAAGATGATGAAGAGTGGTAATTTTTGTCCACTCATCTCGTTGTTGATTACCCTCGCTGAGTGAGATCGTGCGTTTTTTCCAGTTACTATACCCAGTTCGTCATTGGCCAGGCGGCTTTCCATCTTTTTGAAATTACTGCTTTCCTTCTCAAAATCAATTCGTAATTGTTTAATACATTCTTCCAGGCTCAACCGACCATTGACGAGGGGTAGCATCAAATCTTCAATTTTTTGCATAAATTGATCGCCCAGGACGCCGAGGTCTTCACTCCAGCCAACGCATTCTTTCATGAGAAGATCTATCAGATTAAGTATTGGACTTTCCTTTCCCTCGACCAGTGGACCATTCTCAATTGCTTCAATGGCAAGGTAAGCCGAAAGATGGCGAATCTGGGACTCAACCTTAAAATCAAGATCGGTTTGCGCAAAAAGTTTGCCGATAGCATCGTCAATAAAACTTAACGTGGCATGGTCTTTTCGGCTCAGGCTCAGGGTTATGCTTTGATGATGCCTGTGGATTTGAGTTAAAAGTGTCCCTGCTTGTCCCTGTTCAGATAGACCTGGCAGCTTTTGCAGCAATTCCACAAGTTGCTGCTCATCGACGACTTCACTCTTCGCTTCCGGAGGAGTGTAGTAGTTGATAAGTGCGCCGCTTATCTGCTCGTCGCTGACTTTCGACTCATTCATAGCAGGTTGGTCCCTGGGGGTAGCCTCGCTCGGGCTGGGTTATACTCATTTGGAATATTGTAACTTGTTTTGGAGAAAAGCATGAAAGGTACTGTGCACTATGAGAAACACGGTGAAATCGCGTTGCTCAGCATTGATAACCCACCTGTAAATCCACTGTCATCCGGCGTGCGTCAAGGGTTGTACGACGGTGTTACCACGGCTCTTGATGATGATGACGTAAAGGCAATCGTCGTTACAGGTATGCATCGTGCTTTTATTGCCGGTGCTGATATCAGCGAATTTGGTGCAGCAGCAACTGAAGGAGTAGGTTTACACGAAGCACTACAAATAATGGAAGGCAGCAGCAAGCCCATCATTGCCGCCATCAACGGAACTGCATTTGGTGGCGGACTCGAGGTGGCCTTGTGCTGCGACTACAGAATTGCTTCATCTACCGCACCTGTCGGTTTGCCGGAAGTGAAGCTGGGTTTATTGCCGGGTGCAGGAGGAACACAACGATTGCCAAGACTGATTGGTGCAGAAGCAGCAGTAGACGCCATTGTTTCAGGCAATCCAATCCTTGCTCCTCAAGCGCTGGAGATGGGAATTGTAGAAAAGGTTGTCGAGGGGGATATTGTAGATGCCGCTCTCGAATATGCAGAGGAAATAGTTGCCGCAGGAGGCGCCACCCGAAAGATCAGGGACATGTTTGATAAAGTTGCTGCTGACCGGGGTAATAGCGTCGTGTTCGAAGCTGCCGCTGCACAGCTTGAAAAAACGCATCGTAATCATTTTGCCCCGACACAGATTTTGAAATGTATTGAAGCCGCTGTAAATGCTGACAGTTTTGAAGAGGGTCTTGAAACTGAGCGTAGGCTATTTGCGGAGTGTCTCGCCCATCCTCAGCGGGAGGCGCTAATTCACATCTTCTTTGCGGAGCGGGCCGCGAATAAAATTCCCGACCTCTCAAAGGAAACTGCGCTGATCGAAATTAACAAAGGTTCCATCATCGGGGCCGGAACAATGGGTGGCGGAATTGCAATGTGTTTTGCCAACGCTGGAATACCGGTCCGCCTGCATGACAATGATCCTGAAAATCTGCAGCGTGGGCTTAAGGTTATTGAAAGTAACTATGCTCGCACTGTCTCACGTGGTCGCTTATCCCAGGATGACATGGATAAACGTATGTCGTTGATAGTAGCTACGGAAGATTTTGATGACCTGGGAGACGCCGATGTTGTGATTGAGGCGGTCTATGAAAATCTCGACCTGAAGAAAGAGATCTTTGTAAAACTGGACAAAATCATGAAACCCGGAGCGTTGCTTGCAACCAATACATCAGGCCTGGATGTTGATGCTGTTGCTGCTTCCACTTCCAGGGCGGAATTTGTCTGCGGCATGCACTTTTTCAGTCCTGCTAATGTGATGCGACTGCTAGAGGTCGTTAGAGGAAAAGAATCGTCAACCGTGGCACTTGGCACGGCCATGGCACTTGGCAAGACCCTCGGTAAGGTTTCCGTCATGGCGGGTAACTGTCCCGGATTTATTGGTAATCGTATGCTTGGAGGTTATCGCCGGCAGGCGGACCTGATGATCCTGCAAGGGGCGTCACCTGCCCAGGTAGACAAGGTGATGTATGGTTTTGGGCTAGCCATGGGTCCGTTTGCCATGTCCGATATGGTAGGTCTTGATCTCGGCTGGCGAGCTCGCAAAATGATGGGTGGCTCCAACGAGATAACCGCTCGAATTCCAGATGAACTCTGTGAGTTGGGGCGTTACGGCCAGAAAACTGGTAAAGGCTACTACCAGTATGAAGAAGGTGATCGAACGCCCTTACCAGACGCGGAGGCAGATGAAGTGATTGAACGTGTCTCCAAAGAATCTGGGTTCGAAAGGAGGGAATTCAGCGATGAGGACATACTGAAACGCTGTATATATGCGCTGGTTAACATTGGCGCAAAACTGCTGGAAGAGGGCCATGCGTTGCGAGCCGGTGACATTGATACCGTTTATGTTAATGGATACGGATTTCCAACCTACATCGGTGGTCCCATGTGGTACGCCGATACGCAGGGACTCGATAATGTCCTGGCGGATATCGAACTTTTCTTTCAAGAAAGCGGAGACGATGTCTGGAAGCCTACCGACCTGTTGAAGAAACTAGCAGCGGAAGGCAAGAATTTTGCATCCCTTGATAGCTGATAAGAATTAACCAAACATTGGCGAAATTCCTCTTCCAGGTATGTAACTGACTAACGGCTCTGACGGGGAATATGTATTTTCCTTTAGATTCAAAGACTTGCATGCTTGGCACAGTTCCTGCTTTTTCTAACAAGAAGCGACAATACGCGTCGATTTAGGAGAAGTGATGAGTGTACGAGTGAGCAAACCCCGTAAGGTGATTTATCTGCTAATTGGTGGAATGTGCCTGACGCTGGGCGTCATCGGTCTGATTATCCCGATCATTCCGGGTGTCTTGTTTTTGATGGCAGCGGTATACCTTCTTAGCCGCGGTTCCAGGAAGATCAAGCGATTTACAGATCGGGACCCGCGTATTCTTCAGATGCAACAGCGTATGGAACAGTTCGGAGAGGTTAATGTTGTAGACCGTATTCGACTCGCCGGATGGATAACGCTGGATGCTGCAGTAAAAAGTGCGCAGGCGATCGGCACTGGTTTTTCCCGGGCAACCAAAATGGTGAGCCAAAGAGTTTCTTGACTGTCAGGAACCTTCCCCTTGGGCGGAGAGCAGAGTTTAGCGCCATCGCTAAACCTTCTCCGCCATTTT
>JAPUGI010000082.1 GCA_027292925.1 Gammaproteobacteria bacterium | reverse complement strand
ATCATCAGCAGGCGCTCAGGATAATGCTATTGAAGAGATCATTGTCACTGCACAAAAGCGTACGGAAAGCGTGCAGGATATTGGTTTGTCGATATCAGCTTTTGACGCCGAGCAATTGGCGGCGGCCGGCATTACCGATGTAAGCCGTCTGAGTTTTCTGGTAGCTGGCTTAACTTACGCCACCGCAGGAAATGATGCCAAATTTAACGTGCGTGGCGCAAACTCCACCCAAACCTTCGCGGATAACGCTTCAATCGTCGGCGCCTTTGTCGATGGTGTATACAAACCCCATGCTTCGCAGCAAACCCGCGCGTTTTTCGATGTCGAACGATTAGAATTCCTTAAAGGTCCACAGGGTACCTTATATGGTCGCAACACCTTTGCTGGTGCACTCAATCTTTACACCAATAAACCCCATACGGAAAGAATCGAGGGCGGCATCTCAGCCAGTTATGAACGCTTCGATACCCTGAGGACGGAGGGTTTCATTAACCTTCCCCTCAATGATACATGGGCACTGCGCTTAGCGGGTTATTCTGAAAATGGTGATGGCTACCTCGATAACAACGCGGGCCCAAATGGCGGCGCCCCGGACAATTTGGGCGTGCGTTTTGGTGCACTGTGGGTGCCAAACGATGATGTAGAGGTGCTCTTTCGCTATACGTATATCGAGGAAAAAGGGACGACGGCAGGCTTGTTTGGTTACAAACACATTTGCCGTACAGTCGACGCACAAGGCATCACAGACGCCTTTGGCGCTTTTACAGATTGTCAGAATCCGCTCCCAGGCTCTAGCGCAGTGCCACGTGGCGATATAGATGAATATGACATTTCACAGGAGTTCCTCCCCGATGGCGATCTCTTCGAACATACCTACGCCCTTGAAATCAATTGGGATGCAGGTCCCGTATTGCTAAAGTCCATCACTGCGTACACTGATTATGAGAATAATATTCCTAACGATTTTGACTTCAGTCCCACCGCCTATAACATCGGTGGGTTTGATGATCATCTGGAATCGTTTAGCCAGGAAATAGTCCTTAGCTCAAACTACGATAGCGCATTTCAGTGGACAGCAGGCGCCTATTACGCTAAGGACGAGTCTTTTTGGAGTTTCTGGATTTTTAACCAAACTGTTGCGGATAATAGTGTTCGCCCCATCGTTGACACGGAATTTGGCCCCTTCGTAATATTCAACGGCACACCCCTCGTGTCTACGGAAACCAACCTCGGTGGCGCCTTTGCCGATAGCCAATGGGTAGATACTACAGCCATGGCTGTCTTTTTCCAGGGTGAATTTTCGGTGTCGGATAATCTGCGTCTTATAGCTGGCTTGCGCTACAACGATGAAGAAAAAGATATGGACGGTGGTGGCAGCAACTTTACCGCCAATGGGCCGGTGACGCAGATTTTCATCTCGGGTAGTGCTCCCGCCATTATTCCGAGTAAACGGACAGAGGCATTTGCCTTCAACCGAAATGCACCTGGCGCTAATACATCATCTTTTGACTATGACAACACCTCATGGACAGCCTCAATCGTGTATGATTTGAGCGGTGACATGATGTTATATGCTACTGCGTCCACCGGTTTTCTTTCTGGGGCACTAAACAACGGTGGAACCGCTACCGACGAGCAGGAATCAGAAATGGTCGAGATCGGCTTCAAGAGCATCTTGATGGATGGCACCTTGCTGCTGAATGTGGCGGCTCATTATACCGAGTACACGAACCTGTTGGCGCAGTTTCAGACCCTATTTGTTGACCCAGACACAGGTGTTGAGACAGTCTTAACTACTTCCATCAATGGTGGCGATATTGAGGCCACGGGTCTTGAGCTAGAAATTCAGTACCTACCGACTGATGAATGGTCGCTAGGAGGTACGGTGGCCTGGCTGGATGCGGAATTTGGCGAATTTGGTCAAACCAGCCCCTACCAGTTCAACAGGGGCGTGCCAACAGAATTTGAAAGTGTTGACGGGGAAACCCCCGGCTGGTCACCTGATTTGGTGTTGAATTTATTTGCTGAATATACTATCTTCCTGGGCAATGGCGCAACGCTGACGCCAGCGATTTATTTCTCCTACAGTGATGCGTATAACACTAGCAACCTGTATATACTTGACCCGAATCATGATCAGGATAGTTACACCAAGACCGACATCCGCCTGACATGGCGTTCGGCAGACCAGCAGTATATCGTAGCGGCTTACATCGAGAACATTGAAGATGAACCGGTCTTGTCTCGCGGTAACAACAATAGTCAAGACATTGTACAGACTGGCTACCTCTATCCTCAAAACTACGGTGTTAGCTTTTCGATGCGCTTCTAATAGAAAAACCTGGCACAAACGGAGACCGGCGGCACCCATTGTGGTGGCGCCGGTATCGGGTCAACATGAGTTGACAAGGTCAGTTGTTTGCTGCTGATTTTTTGCTGTAATCATTTATCTTCACTCTCACAAGAGGTTATGGTACTTCGCCTATATGATGTCGCAACCTGGTGTAGATCGGCATGGTCATGACTGGGAAAACAGGGATAGTGCTCGAATGCCAGTTCGAAACAAAGAGAGTGGTCGGTTGGTTTCAAACCAGTTGAACAAGAAATTTGTTCGGGATTTCTGGAAGGCGCAGGAGTCTGCCAGTGCAGAGGAGCTCCCGGAAGTCATCGCCGCGGTCGCCGCAAATAACATCAAATGGTTCGGCCCCGAGCCCATCATACGGATGAAATCGCGTGAGTAATTTCCAACGAGAAAAGCGTATCGTCCTGGACTACTACAGTGAAATTGAGCGTGCCAAGGCATCAACTATATCTAAGGTTATAAGTGGATATACGACGTCCGACTACGAATGGTACGGCGTCCATCCGTTCAACGAACAGGTCGGTGCCGAAGCGGTTGGCAGGCGATTCTGGTGTCCCTTCCTGGACGCTTTCTCTCATGTGCAAAGGCGGCAGGACATTTTTTTCGCTGGCGACAATGAACTCGACGACTCAGTTTGGGTCATGAGCATGGGTCACCTGATGGGGTTGTTCGATCAACCATGGCTTGGCATACCGCCATCACGCAAGATTGCGATGTTGCGATACGCAGAATTTAATTGTGTTGTGGACGGCAAGATTTCTAAAACTTGTTTTCACTGCGACATTATCGGTGTGATGCACCAGGTGGGTATACACCCTTTGCCTCTGCAGACGGGAGCGTCCTTTGTTTACCCTGGCCCCAGGACGCATGATGGCCTGCTGTATGATGAACAGCCAACCGACGACGGAGAAATAACTCGCGATATCGTCAACCGGATGGTTAATGAGCTTACGGAACTAAACAGCGCCGAAAACCAGCGCGTACCTCCGGAATTTCTAGCGCGATCCTGGGACAACGATATGATCTGGTATGGTCCTGCTGGTATCGGAGCAAGCTACACGATTTCGCGGTATCAGGAACAGCACCAGTATCCATTTCGAGAAGGCTTAACAAACAAGGTGTTCCATGGCCATGTTGCAAGAATTGCCGAGGCCAACTATGCGGCATTTTTTGGCTGGCCAAACCTTACCAATACGCCTGTTGGGGGATTTCTCGGATTGCCCGGCAATGAAATTCGAGCAGATATGCGTGTAGTAGATGTGTACCGACGCGAGGGAGATAAGCTGGCTGAAAACTGGGTCTTTATCGATCTGCCGTACTGGTTGAAGCAGCAAGGCATCGATGTGCTGCAAAGAACAGCTTCAATCCTGCGCACGGATTCTGCACCCTCTGGCTAGATCAGGCGTTCGAACAGGAACAGGAATAGCAAACAAATATTTTATAAAGTTGAATCTGTAATGGCTGAATTTGGTCTTCTAAACTGGGCAATACTTGTCATCTATGTAATCGCTAATCTTTTACTGGGTTTTGTGATCGGTAGAAAAATAAACACAGCCCAGGATTTCTTCCTGGGCAAAAAGACCACGCCCTGGTGGGCGATCGGTATTTCTGTCATCGCGACCTATGTCAGCGCATTGACCTTCCTTGGTGCACCGGCCTGGTCCTACACCGATGGACTGTCGGTCATTGCCATTCACCTGAACTACCCACTGGTAATCTTTGCGGTGGTGACACTTTTCTTTCCTTTTTTTTACAATAGTGGCGTTGCATCAAT
>JAPUGI010000081.1 GCA_027292925.1 Gammaproteobacteria bacterium | reverse complement strand
CATCGTATCCTTGAGCAGTTTTTGCAACTGATCCTCTGACCAGGAAATTCTGGCAGAGTTCTGGCTCATTTCCAGACCCGATACAGCCACACCACCGGCATTGGCTGCCTTGCCTGGCGCATAAATTGTACCCGCGTCTTTGAAGACATGAACGCCCTCGAGGGTCACCGGCATATTTGCGCCTTCGGATACTACTTTACAGCCGTTCTTGATGAGTTCCTTGGCCTCTTCACCGTTCATTTCATTTTGGGTCGCACAGGGTAGTGCCATGTCACAGGTAACTCCCCAGGGTTTCTCGCCCGCATGCCAGGACGAGCCCTTAAACTCTTTCTCGTAATCGGACAAGGGGCCACGGACGACGGATTTTTGTCGTTTCACCCAGTTGATTTTCTCGAAGGACATACCCTCCGGATCGTGGATAAAGCCCTGGGAATCCGAAAGTGTCAATACCTTGCCTCCCAGTTGGGTGATTTTCTCTGCGGCGTGAGTGGCGACGTTACCGCCACCGGATATAACCGCTGTTTTATTTTCCAGGTCCTGGTTGATGTGAGCCAGCATATTCTCGAGAAAATACACGGCGCCATATCCTGTGGCTTCTGTTCGCACCAGGCTGCCACCGAATTCCAGACCTTTGCCGGTTAACACCCCGGTAAACCTGTTGGTGATTCGCTTATATTGCCCGAACATATAACCGATTTCCCGCGCTCCCACACCTATATCGCCTGCTGGTACATCAGTATCTTCACCCACGTGGCGATAGAGTTCTGTCATGAAGGCCTGACAAAAACGCATGATTTCGTGGTTTGATTTTCCTTTGGGGTTGAAGTTTGCGCCACCTTTACCACCACCCATGGGCAGACCGGTGAGGCTGTTTTTAAAGGTTTGCTCAAATGCCAGGAACTTGAGAACACTTTGATTCACCGTCGGGTGGAATCGAATACCGCCCTTGTAAGGTCCAATGGAGTTATTGTTTTGAATCCGATAGCCACGTTGCACACGGATATTGTGATTATCATCTTCCCAGCAAACTCGGAAGATGATTATCCTGTCTGGTTCGGCCATTCGCCGAAGGATTTGATATTTATGATATTTCTCTTTGTCCTCGATGTAGTCAAAAATATCTTCAGAAACCTCTCTTACTGCCTGAATAAATTCCGTCTCACCCGGGTTTCGTTTTTCAACGCCTGCCATGAATTGATCGATGTTTACATGATCCGTAGCGGCCATTCTAATTCTCCTCATTCTTTAGGATGGATAGGATAACTGTCCGATTAAACACTATTTTGGCCAGTATGTAAGCCACTGAAAGGAATGGCCCAATTACCCGTCCAGCGATATAAGCACAAAGGCTTCACTTCTTTTGATAATCTTCAGCAAAAGGCATACATTACGATCACGAGACTGGAGAAGATGACAATACCTGCATGTTCAGCCGAATCCATGCAGTCAGGCGACTCTGTCTACAGAAAACGAAAACAATGGTCTGAAGCTATGCTACCAATGGTTCAAAAAATTAAGTGGAGCCTTGTCTAGTGGACGCTGGAAATTTTGATATAGCTATTATTGGCGCGGGTCCGGGTGGGCTGAGCGCAGCCGCTCATGCAGCTGAATTGAGTGTCTCCCACATTCTGCTCGAAAGCTCGCCAAAAATTGCGAACACCATCCAGAAATATCAAAAAGGCAAGCATGTCATGGCCGAACCCGGCATCTTGCCACTTCGTAGCCCAATTCAGTTCGAGGCTGGCAAAAGAGAAGCGGTACTCGACATCTGGCAAGAGGGCCTTGCTACCCACAATACAAATGTAAAATATGGCGCTGTAGTCACTAAGATCGAGGGTGACAAGGGCGACTTTACGATTGGTCTGAGCAATGGTGATCAGCTCAGTGCGAAGGACATCATCCTTGGTATTGGAATGCAGGGTAATCCGAGAACTTTTGGGGTGCCTGGAGATGATGCTGAATTTGTTCAATACCAGTTAGATGATCCCGATGCCTACAATGATGAGACCATTGTGGTGGTTGGGGCGGGTGATGCGGCCATCGAAAATGCAGTCGCTCTGGCTGTAAATAATAAGGTCTATATTGTCAACCGAAAAGATGAATTTGCCCGCGCTAAAGAAGGGAACCTCAATCTGATTCTTGCGGCAATTGATAGTGGGGCCATCGAGTGTTTTTACGGTACCACTCCAGCCAGAATTGAAGTTCCGGGTAATGACGGGTATCCCGGGATATTTGTTCTCAATACATCGAGTGGTGAAGCGCAAGTCCCGGTTCACCGGATAATAGGTCGATTAGGTGCCATTGCGCCAAGGCCCCTTGTTGAGTCCTTCGGTATTGAATTTCCCAACAAGGATCCTAATGCTATCCCGGCTTTAAGCAGCCAGTATGAATCCAATGTAAACGGCATGTACGTCATTGGCGCACTGGGTGGCTACCCGTTAATCAAACAAGCCATGAACCAGGGTTATGAGGTCGTTGAATATATTCTGGGGAATGAGGTAAGACCGGCCGACCATGATCTGATCGCGGCAAAGTTCAGATCGCTGCCTAACGATTTGGATGTAGATGAAAACCTCTCCCTCATGCGCGAACGGATACCTGTTTTTGCAGATGTAAACGCGTTGCAATTTCGCGAGTTGATGTTGGATAGCAATGTCCACACGTTCAAAAAGGGTGAGGTGATTTTCGAGCGGAACGACTATACGAACTCTTTCTATACCATCTTCGAAGGCAGCGTCGATATTGATATTGGTGAAAACGTTCTCATCAACTCAGGCGTCGGTAACTTTTTTGGGGAGATGAGCCTGATCTCCGGCAGGCGCAGATCGGGGACTGTATATGCAGGTGATTCCTGTGTAGTGATTGAAACGCCAAGACGAACCATGAACAAGTTGATTTCTTCAGTTGACGCGGTGAAAAAAGTTCTGGATCACACCTTTATCGTACGCACCATCCAGCAAAAATTTGCACCTGAAACACCCATTGAAGATTTACTCCCTGTTGCCGAGAAAACCGTAATCAATAAGTACATGCCCGGTGAAGTCATTTTTGAAGAAGGTGATGAAGGTGACACCCTGCATTTTATTCGCAGCGGTTCGGTCACGGTGTCCAGCAATTATGAGGGACGCGATTTGGTCATGAGTTATGTCCCTGCGAATCAGGCAGTTGGCGAGATGGCGTTGCTGGGCAGCACAACTCGAACGGCAACCGTAAAGGCAGCCGTAAAAACTGAAACCCTGTCAATTGATAAAGAATCATTCGACCTGCTGTTAGAAAAATCAGCGGGGTTAGAAGATCGTATGCAGGCGATAGCCGAGGAACGCCGTCAGCAGAACATTGCCTTGCAGAGCAATACCGAGTCGGGCGACTTATTGTCATTCCTGATGGGCCAGGGACTGGGTGAAGCAACTGACGTTCTATTGATCGACGAGGACCTTTGTGTTGCGTGTGACTTCTGTGAGTCAGCCTGCGCAGCGACTCATGACGGGACTTCCAGGTTAAACCGGAAAGCCGGACCAACTTTCGCGCACATACATGTACCCACCTCTTGTCGTCATTGTGAGGATCCCAGTTGCATGAAGGATTGTCCCCCCGATGCCATTCATCGAGGTGGTATAGGTGGCGAGGTATTTATTGCAGATAACTGTATCGGGTGTGGGAATTGCGAAGAAAATTGCCCCTATGGGGTTATTCAGATGTCCTATAAAACAGAAGCGCCAGATAATTCCTGGCAGTGGTTGTTGTTTGGCCTTGGACAAAAACCCGGTAAGGCTGACACGGTTGAAGTCGATGAAAATGCGATCAAACAGGCGGTCAAATGTGATATGTGCAAGGATCTTGGCGGCGGTCCTGCCTGTGTCAGGGCGTGTCCCACGGGTGCAGCCATGCGTCTCAGTCCTGAAGACTTTGTGGATCTCGTGAGTGCCGCCCGCTAATGCATACATCGTTTCTGACGCATGCCAAAGGTCGATATTTCTGGCTGTCAGCAGCACTTTTACTTGTTTGTATCACTGCCTATATATGGCATGACCCAAAACAGCCACCGAACGGGGGCACCTGGCTTGGATACACTCTGGGCACGATAGGGGCACTGATGATTCTCTGGCTAGCCTATTTGGGGCGCCGCAAACGGAATTTCTCCAAGGGTTGGGGAACCGTTCGCGGTTGGGTCTCGGCCCATGTCTATTTCGGCGCATCGCTAATTGTCATCGCAACCTTGCATACCGGTTTTCAATTTGGCGGGAATATTCACACGCTGGCTTTTGTGTTGATGTGCCTGGTGATATTCAGCGGTTTCTATGGAGTCTGGGCATATCGGGTATTTCCATCGGAAAGAAATGATCTAAAGAATAGTCAATCGATTGATGATCTTTTCCTGCAAGTTGAGGAAGTTGACGCCCAGATGGCCCGCCTCAGCGTCGACGCAGGCTCTGAAGTTCAAGGTGTCGTTAGAAGTGCTATAAGACGGACCGTTATTGGTGGCGGCTATCTTGATCAATTGTTTGGCCTGGACAAATCGAAAGTTATCGTTGAAGGCAATGTGTTGACAAATTTTCGGCAACAAAGGGCTCTGGATTACCTCGTCCAGCGTCTCAGCAGGGTTCGGGGAGGGGAGTCCGTTCGGCTGTCAGAAATTGTTCGCGCATTTGGCACTAGAAAAAGACTGCTGGACACGATTCGCGATGATATTCGCATGCATGGAATGCTCCAGGTGTGGCTGCTCTTCCACATTCCCCTGACTTTCGCTCTCTTCGCCGCACTGATCGCCCATATCTATGCGGTCTTTGTGTACTGGTAAAGGTGATATGAAGTGAAACTGATCGTTCGCTATGTCACAACCAGGGGAGTCGGAAGAGAGATCCACGACTTCATCTTTGAGGGTGAGCGGGCAACGATTGGTCGAGGCACAGACCAATCCATTCCAATACAGGATAAAAGAATTCCCCTGTCGCATTCGGTGTTGATTGTCAGTGGTGAAAAGCTCTTGCTGAAAGCTGAACCGGGTTATAGCTTCACTGTTAATGATCATGTCAGTAGAAGTGCCGAGCTCAATGATGGGGACATCATCGATATTCTTGGCCATCAGATTAAAGTATTACCTGGCGAGGATAATGCTGAACATATTGTTGAAGTTGATATCGAAGAGACCAATGTGGAGCCTTTGCGGGATCGTTTTACGACGAGGTTGTGGCAACTCAATTTTCCTGAGAGAAAGTTGGCCTGGTTATTTTTCCTTTCCATCATCGCGGTTGGAGTTATCGTTCCTTCAGCAGGATTTTTTGTCGGGATGGATGTGCTGCGAAACAGCCCCTTGCCTGACGATAGTCAATGGTTAGCAGGCGAGTTGCACCATACACATGCTTTTATCGGAGATGACTGTAATTTTTGTCACACTCAACCCTTTACACCGGTGCTGGATGTGGATTGCCTGTCTTGTCATCTTTCAGTCAACCACCATTTCGACACAGAAAAATTTGGGCGAGACTACAAGGCAGGCAACAGGTGCGGAGATTGCCACAAGGAACACAGTGGTCCTGACTCCATTACACGCATTGATCAGGCGGTTTGTACAGTTTGCCACGAGAACCTTACCGCCGTTGGTCTTGAATCGGAAGTGCTTCGATCTGCCACCGATTTCCTGGAAGATCATCCAGCCTTCCGTGTGACGATGAAAGAGTTGGCTGATGGAGTATGGAGGACGAATCGACTCGACGCCTGGAAAGAAGGGTTGATGGAAAACTCGAATCTCATTTTCCCACATGATCTTCATCTGGATGGTGAAGGTATTGATACTGCTGATGGGACAAAAGTCATGGAGTGCGATGATTGTCACGTGAGTGAGAAAGGCGGCTTGCGAATGAAGACCGTGACGATGGAAAGCCATTGTGCAAGTTGCCATCAGCTGACCTTCGACCCCGATACACCTGATCGGGTCGTGCCCCATGGTTCGCCTGAAGAATTAATTCAAGATTTACGTGGATACTATGCTTATCAATTTCTGAACCGAAATGTGGATGAGGCCGTGGTTGCTGTGGAAGTAAACCTCCCGTCTGTACGGAAAAAGGCCAGGCGACCAGGCAGGCGGAGAGAGCGGCAGCTAATCAATGAGTTTGTACCACAAGAATCTGCAACCATTGCGCTAACGACGCAGGCACGTGCCTACATTGAAAGGCGTGTCAATGAAGCAGCGGCGAATTTATTCGAGCGACAGACATGCACGATTTGCCACGATATTACGCAAGATAGCAGCCAGGAAATTCCGTGGATAGTTCGGCCGGTGAGATTGACTACAGATTGGTTTCCGATGGCTGAATTCTCTCATGACAGTCACAAGAATATGCAATGTAGTGGTTGCCATGAAGCGGAACCTTCTGCAGTGGCAACTGATGTGCTGATACCTGAAATTGGATCCTGTCGTATTTGTCATGGCGGAGAAGATGCGAGTGATCGGCTACAAAGCTCGTGTATTACCTGCCATAAATTCCACCTTGATGAGGGACAGTCCATGGGTGCTCATATTGCTGTTGATGTGGGGAACCGGATGGGTAGATCTGGTGATTTCACGAAATAGGGACTACCAAGGCGATAGATAATAAGGGGAAAATGGGGTCGATGGGAACGCGTAGTCATCTGGTATTGGCAATTATATTGACCCTGCTTCTC
>JAPUGI010000080.1 GCA_027292925.1 Gammaproteobacteria bacterium | reverse complement strand
TTCTCATCGGTTTTGCGGTCCAGTGAACTTGTTGGTTCATCCATCAGGATGTATTGCTTGTCCAACATGATTAGCCTCGCGATACACAGCAGTTGCCGCTCTCCGACACTGTAGTCTTTACCGCCTTCCAGAACCTGCGCATCAAGATCCACATCAAGATTTACAGTTCGAAGTGAATCCAACAGTTGCTCATCACTTATTCCCTGCAAATCACCAGCCAGGTTGAAGCGAATAGTGCCCGCAAACAGATAGGGGTCCTGCGGAACCACACCGAAGTGGCTGCGAACACAATTGATATCCACGCCAAAAATTGACCTGCCACCAACGCGAATGTCACCCCCATGGTGATAGACCATGCGGAACAGGGATTGCATCACACTGGACTTACCCGCACCGGTTCTCCCGACGATACCCACTTTTTTACCAGCCGGAATGGTCACCGAGAATTTATCCAGAATCAGGGGCAAGTCCTTTCGATAGGACATGGCGTAGTTTTCGAAGCGAATGTCACCGCTAAACCTGACGTTTTTTGCACCACTAACTTCCTGAACGCTCTGTAGGTTCGACTCTTCGGTGGTTTCGTCCGGCAAATCAATCATAAAGAACGCCCTTCTTGCATGCGAAGCTGTCTCTCCAAGGAAAGACATATCCCAGGCCAGGCCAAAAAAAATATTATTCAGGTTAAAGACTGCAGTTATCACTACTGCCGCCAGCGTGGTAGTAATGAGGCCTGTATGCAGGCCATAGGTCAGGAAGGCATACACTACAATTGCATAACCTGCCGAGATCATTCCCATCCACAACATTCCCCAGCTCATCAGGCGGCAATAAAGCAACTGGATGTTCATGGAACCACCGAAGGCTTTATGGATACGCATAAGAAGGTTTTGCTGCCTGTTATACAGCGTAAAAATAGTGCGTCCCTCGATCAGGTCCGTTTCCCTGTGCAGGGCTTCACCAATTTTTACTGCACGTATTTCCCGCGCATGACTCATCATCGGCGCCAATTGTGCCTGCAATGCAACATACAGTAGAACAACCGGGACAATGAGCAGCCCAGCAACAGGGTTGACCAACATAATCAATACGCCAACACACAACACCTCAGCTAATCCGTTGGTTGTGTCGCCGAATGACATCACACCTTCAAGGCGCAACATCCCATAGTCGCCCAGGAGCCGGTTGATCAAACGACCGGATGGATTTTCATCAAAGAAGGTCGTTCGCACGTGGGAGATCGATTTCATCATATCCGCATGAATCTGTTGCGTGGACCACTGACCGGATAACTCAAACAACGTCCAGGCAGCCACCCGGCAAAACATAGCAAACAGCGTCAACACTACCAGTGTAGACAAGGTCACAGGTATAGCCATGTCCCAGCCAAGCAGAGTGTGAGATACCTCACAGGTGGTATCGCTACCACATACCACCAGTTCCCCCAAAAACCAGAGGAAGTATGGAGGTATGGCTGCTGCGAAAAATATCACCAGCAATGTTGGCACCAGGATCTTACGCAACAAAGTCAGGCTGGATGCGAAACGCACCAGGGTTTTGATATTGTTCTGTTCAGCAGAAACTTCTTCTGCTGTTACGAAGTTTTTATGATTCATAACTCAATTCCTCTTCGAAATCTCCAGCCCTAAGGTGCTGGTTAAATTCCGAATCTGGATCGTTCATCAAGACTTTCGGGTCATCGTCTTCAATCAACCGCCCATCATCCAGCACAATGAGTCTATCTGTCTGTTTCAATTCATTCAGCCTGTGGCTGCACAGCAGGAAACCGTCTGGACCTGTCAGCAGATTCTTCATCAGTGCTGCTTCCGTATGGGTATCCACCGCACTCAGAGGATCGTCGAGTACGAGGTAGGCACGTCCGGAATAGAATGCGCGTGCAAGGTTTACCCGTTGCTTCTGACCACCGGATAAATTAACCCCCGTTTCGCCGACTTCCTCTTCTATACCTCCTTTCCAATACCCGATATCTGCTTCCAGTTCTGCCATGCGAATGGCCTGCATCACATCGCCTTCAGGTTGTGACGTTGCCAACGCCACATTGATGCCAAGACTGGTATTGGACAGGTATGCTTCCTGGGGCATGTAACCAACAGATGAACGCAGGCGATGATATACATTCTCATGCCAGAGATCCGCGATAACGCCATTGTCGAACTCCACCTGGACGGTGCCCTGGGTTGGCTTTATCTCTGCACAAATAAGTTTCAACAGGGTTGATTTTCCACAACCGACTTTCCCGATCAGGCTGACATGCTTGTCCAGGTCCAGTGTCAAATAGATGTTTTTTAACACCTGGGGATTGTCAACCCCTTCATAGCGGTAACTCACATTGTTAAGGTGCAACCGAACCGGCTTCGCCGAATCGACTGACTGGTGCCATTTGGGCAACAATTCGTCGGTGATATCTTTGTGCTGGATCAATTTGTTAAATCGCTTCACACAAGCATCTGCGGACGCGTAGTCGATAAAAATATTCGGTAGCCACCTTATATACAGCGTAATGTGGTTTAACATCCAGATGCTGGAAAATAGTGCCACCAAATCCTCCCTGCCGCCCCATACTTCATTTGCCCAGACTAAGGCGATGATGGGGAACAGCCACCAGCTAACGCTAACCCCAAAATTGATCAGGTTTACACCATGTTGTTTAGTTGCCTCAATCACCAGTTGACGTACGTGACCCGCCACTCGGGTCTGCATTAATTTTTCCCAGCCGAGAAACCGCAGCAATCGCACATTGGTGACCCATTCACCAATAATGGTAGATAGCGTGTCTTCCTGGGTTTTAATCAGGTCTTCCTGTTTGTGGACATACTTGCCGAGAATGAATGCCAAAGGCATCGCACCAAACCCCACCGCTATAGCGAACAGCCCCGAGACACCCATGTAGTGAACGATGACTGGACCCAGAATCACCAAACCCAGCAAGCACGGAACACCATTGCGGGAAACAGAATGAAAGAAGTCGCCGATGCGGTAAATGTCTGACGAGATCAGAGTCTTCAGGTTACCCGAGGTAAATTCAGCCGATGACAATTCCCCCATACGCAACAACTTGGCGTTAACACGTAATGTTACAAACGTCCTCGCACAAACGAACAACTGACTTTGCAATAATGCCGCCCAGGCATTTGCAATTTTCATGACTACCTGCACTAGCGTGTAAAACACCAGCAGCCAGATTGCGGCGTTAAGGGTATTGGTTTGGTCGAGGATCCGTTGGCTAGCCAGTACTGCAGCCAGGACCAGCAAGGTCATGACTGCCCTGCCCGCTACCAGAAGACTGATGTGCTTTTTATATGTGCGGATGAAGTCCCACCAGAAAGCACCTGTCATCAATACGTCAGGATTCTCTTCACGAATCTGGTCAAATTCGCTTTGCAGTTCCGCAGGTACCACCTGGGTTGCCACTTCCGTAGTTGCCAGAAATTCTCTTTTTAATCTCGCTGGGTTGGCGAGTACTGCCAGGTCAAACATCTCTCTACCCTCTTTTTCCAATTCCTGTTCACCCGGGACATAAAAAAACCCCGGTGGACTGTGCCTACCGGGGTTTGGTTCTCTCTCCGGAAGGCTCTTTTGTTATTGAACCTTCCGAAAATTTGCTAATTCGTCAGGTTATAAGTTTATCGCTATCGTTCTGATTCATGGTTACATCACTGCCACTCGTTGCAGCAAAACGCAGGCACACGTCTCCTGTGGGCTTTGCTTTGAACGAGATAACTGTCGGTAGAAAATATTTCATTAATAAGCGATCCATTGGATATGGCGCGCTATGTTATTCCGATTGATAATAATTTCAAGGGGAATCTGACGCGAAGTGTCATCCTGCCTGAGCCGTAGGCGAAGGAACTCGAAGGAACTCGACCTGGTAACCCTGTTGTATACTAAAAGCGTCCACGAAAAAGCCATGCCAACCTTATGGGAGCTATTACTTGTCTTAACTGTGGTATGCATGTTTCGGAACAAATTCGCCGTTGTCCGAAATGCGACAACCATCTGGACCAGCAGACCGATGGTTCGACCGTCACCATAGATATCGCACACCATGGCGAAAAAGTCAGGGATGCTTTACGCAAACTGGAAGCGCATATTAAGGAAACAAAGTGTGGGGTCGCCCAATATCTCAAGATCATCGTGGGGACCGGCGCGATACGCGACGCAGCGCTTGCCAGGATCATGGACTATGAGCGTCGCAGGGTAATTATCACGCACCGGCTTGAGGGAGATAATGCAGGGGCTATATTGGTGACACTCAAATGAGTGTCATCCTGAACGTTAGTGAACGATCTCGCTCTTTTGGCAGGAGATCCTTCGGCTGCGGTCGTGCGCGACCCCGGTCAGGATGACTTACGTGTCATCCAGTCTTCGGATTTCCGCGGTTTCACCGGTAGAGCCTTTGGTTATGCCGGATACCCTGGCATTGCGGGCCGAGCTTCTTGGGAATTTTTTGGATAGTTCAGGACCAGCTGCTGTTAATCCTCCGTCAACGACGATCACTTCCCCGGTTACGAATTCGGAGTCATCGCTGGCCAGAAATAATGCAGCACCGGCAATGTGTTCGCCCCGGCCATAGTCCGGCCAGGGTTGGGATTTTGCAAACGCAGCCTTTGTTGCCTCTTCATGACCACCATCTGCCAGTGGCGTCACAATAAATCCGGGACAAATGGCATTGACTCGAATTTTGTCCGGACCTAATTCCACAGCTGCAGACTTGGACATGCTGATCACCGCTGACTTTGCCGCCGAATAGACCAGGGGTCCGCCATCTCCACTCAAGCCAGCGATGGAGGCCGTATTGATAATCGAACCACCGGTTCCGTTTGCCAGCATTATTCGCGCCGCATGTTTGATTCCCAGAAAGACGCCTTTAGCCAGCACATCAAACGTATAGTCCCAGTCACTAACCGTTGTTTCTGTTAAAGGGCCGATGGCGCCACCAACGCCAGCGTTGTTGAAAACAATATCGAGTCCTCCGTATTCATCCAGGGCACATTGCAGCATGGCTTCAATGTCCGATTCCACAGCAACATCAGTGCGGACAAAGGAAACAAGACCGGCATAACCATCTTCTTTGGCTTTTTGAAGGGCTGCATTGCCCGTCTTTTCGTTAAAGTCAGCAATCACAACACGCGCATCTTCCGCGAGGAATCTCATTACTGTGGCAAGGCCCATGCCACTCGCCCCGCCGGTAATCACCGCTACTTTATTTTCCAGCCGCATAGAATCTCCGCCGCACCGGCATAGGTGCCTGGAAGGCCCAGCACCTGGTTGTAGTAGAACAACAGGAAATAGGAAAATCCATTATCCTTAACCCCGTAAGCAATCGCTCCAAATCCGTAGAGCCGCCTGACTCTACTGGTAATTACGGGAGCATCTGACACGTTTTCCCCCAAATACTTGTGTGCTCATAGATTGGATGTTTCATTCCCCACGATGACCGTCAACTAAGGCCAAAAGGAGTTCCGTTACACCATAGCACGGGTTTGCGAGTCAGCAGTAGAAACACTACCTAACACCGAAAATCGAGCGCATAATAGTCGCGTAAATTACAAGAGGACGCTGCCATGATGTACTATCAAGCGCTTGCGTTGGGCCTGCTTCTTGTTGTTTCCGCAAACCTCAACGCAGAGAACCCCTACACGCCCCAAGAATCGCTGCACATAAAGGAAGCCTGTATAGAGTTGGGAAATCGATACGCCTACTACCTGGATACAGGTCAAAACGACAAAATCTCCGATCTATTCGATGAACAAGGTTCATGGCAAAGCCGGGCCGGGAAATACTCGGGCCGAGAGGATATCAAACTGGCCTTTTCCCGAAGACCAAAGAACCGCCGCACCATTCACATCGTCACTAATCATATGGTGGATATCCAATCCAAAAATATGGTCGAAATGATCTCAAACTACGCCACGTACCGAACGGATCAGGCTAAGGGCGTTGCCTCCCTCGAGGGGCAACCAGTCCGCGTGGGGCGTTACATTGACGAGTGTGTACGATATGAAAAAGGCTGGATATTTCAATCTCGAGAAATGGAAGAAATTTTTGGGGTGACCGCACCAGCCCCGGAACCGACTAGCCAATCCAGTCAGTAACCAAATCCTTCCCCGGTCGGTCGTGCGCGACGCCGATCAAGATGACAGGAGGCTCTGGCAGTTTTCCAGTTCGAGTGTTGCGGCCGTTTGTTTCTCGCACATGGCCTGGATTCTGGTGTGGAAAGTTTCAATTAGTGCATCCTGCAGTTGGTCATCCTGCCACTCGGCCAGCTGCTTATTCAGGGAACGCAGTATCCTGAAGTTACGACCTGCAAACACTTCCTGCTCACCTTGCAGGTCATCAAACAGATTCATTGATGTATTTACAATCAAATCATGATTATCCGGGGTCAGCCGGACAATTGCCCTGACGTAGCTAGCGCCCCATTGGAAACGAGTTGCAGCACCTTTGGACGTTTCATAGGCCCTGCGCCGCCATTCCAGCGCTTCCTCTGTTTTCTCCTGGTTTTCCGCAATAGACGAGAGACTGCTCATAAAATAATAAGGAGATTCAGAGCGATCCAGTTCTGCCAACAACAAAGTCCGGGCATCGTCATAGAGCTTTGCACTCTGGTAAAGGTAATTGATTTGCGAAACCACACTCTGGCGCGCAAACGAGTTGGTTTCTTTTTCATCGGCACCGGTGAGATCAGCCCTTAAGTCAGCGAGGACTGATTCAGGCAGTGCTGCGTCTTCATTTTCCATAAAGTGAAAGTTCAACAGCGGCAACCAGCCGGTCAACTGCTCGGCTGTGGATAAGGATGGCTGGTGGCGCAGAGTAAGGAATTGCGTTTGCCATTTGTCTTTTAGTTCAGCCAATTCATCATCACTGAAAACCGGTAAGCCGGTAATTTCTTCGGCGTAGTATCCAAGTGAGTCCCAGCACGCCAAAGTGAGTTTTGGAGAATCCAGAATCGCGGAAACCCGCTCAAAGGCGCCAGTTGATTGATTTGAATCAGTCGATTCCGTTTCACTAGACTCTTGTTCACGAACAAGCGCTACCAAATATTCCATATACAACCTGGCGCTGGCTTCCTTGTCGCTACTTATGTCTGACAAATCGGAGAAAAAAGTCACCGGCGTACCCTCGGGAAGACTTCCTGCATCCTGGCCCCATGAGTAGTAGGCAAGTTGCACAAAGTCGCTGGGTTGTAGCAGTTCGGGATTATGCAGCGCGAGGTCCACCAGCATTGAGGTGGGCCGCATCTGGTTCAGACTTAATTCCAGTACGATGTTGTAGCGGGAGATGTCAATCCCGCCGGGAATACGAGTTACCTCTTCCCCTTCTGGATTGAAAATAATCATGGTTGGGTATCCCTTCACACCAAACTTTTCACCAAAAGCCTGGGCGCGGTCAGTATCTCCATCCAGGTAGATGGGCACGAACAATTCAGTTTGTGCAATGAATCGCTTGCTCTTGAACACCGTGTGTTTGATTTCCTGGCAGGGCGGGCACCAAACGGCTCCCCAATAGAGATAAACGGGTTTGTTTTCGGACCTGGCCAGTTCGAAGCCCGCTTCCACCGAACCATCGAACCAGTGAATTTTGGTTTCCTTCACTATCGGTTCATCGTTAA
>JAPUGI010000008.1 GCA_027292925.1 Gammaproteobacteria bacterium | reverse complement strand
TCAGCGGTTCTTAAATAGAGCCTTCAGCGGTTTTTTAAATAGAGCATTCAGCGGTTTTTTAAATAGAGCCTTCAGCGGTTCTTAAGAATCAAAAGTGTTGGTAACCTTTTTTTGCCAAATCCAGTTTGTCGACAATATCGCCCAGTAACCGGATCCCTTGCTTCATAACGATAAAACCGATTCTGGTGATTTTAACGCCCGTGGACTGACCAAGCTTTTCGACTTCAGCCTTGTTTGAAGAACAGGCACAAAAGCACAACTCGTAATCATCCCCTGCCGTTAACGCTAACGATAACGCCTTGTCGCGAGAAGTAAATTCAAGCATTTCCGCTGAAAGGGGTATCTTCTCGACATCAATTTCTGCTCCTACACCGCTACTATCCAACAGATGCGCAAGATCAGCGAACAGACCATCAGAAACATCAATCGCGGCACTAGCGAGTGTACGCAGGCCCTCACCTACTTCTATTCTTGGCTGCGGCGATTGATAAGCATCGAGCAATGAATTTAATCTTTTCCCCGCCTTGTCCAAAAGCAGCAACCCGGCTCCGGCTTCTCCAGGGTAACCGGTGACATACACATCATCGCCTTCTCTTGCTCCACTGCGTTTTATCGCTTGCCCCGCAGGAGTCAATCCCATGACCGTGATCGTCAAGGACATGGGACCTCGGGTTAAATTGCCACCAACCAGCGGGATTTTGAATTCAACTGATAGCCTTGAAAGTTCTTCCGAGAAAGTAGAGAGCCAGCTGTGATCTACCACTGGCATTGTCAGCGCGCCAGTAAAAGTATAGGGCGTGGCACCCATGGCTGCGAGATCGCTCACCGCGGCTGCAAAAGAACGCCTGGCTACGACGTCACCATCACTGCCCTCAGGGAAATGAATGCCTGAAACCAGGGTGTCCGTGGATACGCATAACTCAAAGCCATCTGGTACGGCCAGAACCGCACAATCATCACCTGGACCCAGGACAACCGAATCAGATTGCCAGCCAATCGTTGCAAAATACTGATCGATAATCGCGAACTCGTCGTCAGCCATGGGAACCTCTGATAGGTCAAACCTGGTCTGGAGGGTCAGGCAACCTCTGATCAACCTGGCGGTACTGCTTTGCCAGTTGATCCAAAATGGAATTCACATATTTGAAACTTTCGCTCGCGCCAAACAATTTTGCCAGTTCAACGGCTTCATTGATAACTACCTTGTACGGAACATCAATTCTTTCCATTAGCTCAAAACCACCGATAAGTAAAATTGCTTTCTCCACTGGATCTATTTCCTTCAGATCACGATCGAGTGTGGGCTTGATAGTTTCCAGCAAAGTATCCTCCTGAGCCGCAATTCCCTGCAGCAGTTCATGAAAATAGGTTGTGTCGACACGCTTCATATCATGATCACACAGGAACTGCTGTTCAACTACAGATGCTGAATCACCAGTAAGTTGCATCTGATAAAGTGCCTGTAGAGTAAATCTTCGTGCTTTCTTTCTCGCAGCAATAGATTTCATTCAAGGTTTCTAATCAAGCTAACCATTTCCAACGCGGTCATGGCAGCATCCGAACCCTTGTTACCGGCTTTAGTACCAGATCGTTCAATTGCCTGCTCAATGGTGTCAGTGGTCAATACGCCAAAAGCTACTGGTATCTGCTCGTCAAGTGACACACGAGCTAAACCACTGGCACATTCACCTGCAATATAATCAAAATGTGGAGTTCCACCGCGAATGACAGCCCCAAGCGCTATTATCACATCACAGTCTTTCTTCATTGCCACTTTCTTTACTATGAGTGGCAGTTCGAACGAACCTGGAACACGCACCACGGTTATGTTGTTTGCAGAAACACCATGCCGCTTGAGCGTGTCTGTAGCCCCTGACAGCAAACCCTCGACTATGAATCCATTAAAACGAGCAACGACAATCGTAAATCTTGCTGTATTGGCAGAAAAGTCGCCTTCAATTACCCTTGTCATAACTCGATCCTGGTCTGGTTTGGGACAACGGTGATCCTGACATCATCACCGATGAATCGAAAATCTGTAATCTTCATACCAAAAAGGTCGCCCATAGTATCAATTTCTGGCAGATTGAGTAATGACCGTGCGCTAGATCCCATTATTTTGGGCGCCATATAAATAACAAGCTCATCGCACAGACCTTGCTCTATCAGGTTGCCTCCAAGCGTAGCGCCGCACTCAAAAAGAACTTCATTACAATTTTCAACCGCAAGCTGTTTCAGGAACTTGTGTAGATGGATTCGCTTTCTGTCGTCACCTTCTATCTCAAGTAACCTGCAATTAAAGGATTTACCTGCCGCCATGCCGGGAGTACAGACCAGCACATTGTCCGGATTATTCACGACGTGGGCTTTAGCATCGACTCGCAGTGTTGAGTCAAGGACATAGACCGGTCGCTTCCTTACTACAGCGAGATCACTATGCTCGGCATCCAACTCATCTTGTCGTACTGTCATACTTGGATTGTCATCAATAACCGTCTGCACACCGGTGACAATGACCGAACTTCTTGCACGAAGTTTTTGTAGGTCCCGGCGCGCTTCCTTACCTGTTATCCATTGACTTTCACCGTTAGCCAATGCGGTCTTGCCGTCAAGGCTCATTGCAAGCTTGAGTCGAACGTAAGGTAGACCGGTTTCATAACGCTTCACATGTCCTGGGTTTAGCTGTCTTGCCGACGATTCTAATAAGGGGGTCGAGACTTCGATTCCTGCTTCCCGCAAGATCTGGAATCCTATCCCGGCATTCTTGTCATGAGGATCGGTCATGGCAGCAACCACACGTTTCACACCCGCCTCAACAAGAGCCCTTGCGCATGAGGGAGTCCTCCCATGGAAACTGCACGGCTCCAGCGTTACATAAGCCGTGGTACCCCGGGTGGCTTCCCCTGCCTGCGCTATTGCGTTTGCTTCCGCATGGCCTTCTCCTGTGATCAGATGATAGCCGGTACCGACAATATTATTTTTCTTAACAAGGATACAGCCGACCCTGGGGTTTGGGTCAGTGGTATACAATCCCTTTTCCGCCAGGCGGATCGCCCTGGCCATGAAATAGGCATCATCCATCATTCACTGATCCTTCCTGGCTTCCTTGTCCATTCGCTCAATCTCCTCCCGAAATTCCTTGACGTCCTGAAAACTGCGATATACAGATGCGAACCTGACATAGGCGACTTCATCCAAATCGCGCAATTCTTCCATGACAATTTCACCTACGTCCCTGGTTTTAACTTCTCTTTCTCCGGTTGCCCGGAGTTTGTGCTTAATTCGATTGATGGTAGATTCAACGACTTCCAGGCTGACCGGTCTTTTTTCCAGGGCGCGAGTCAAGCCACTGCGAAGTTTTTCCTCATCAAACGGCTGACGGCTTCCATTGCTTTTGATGACCCGGGGCAGAACCAGTTCGGCGGTTTCAAACGTTGTAAACCGTTCTCCACATTTCAGGCACTCTCGCCGTCGCCGTACCTGGTCGCCATCTGCAACCAAACGTGAATCAATGACCTTGGTTTCCTTGTCTGCGCAAAATGGACAGTGCATTTCTGGTACTTCTTATCGAGTGGACTTACATTTTACTCTATTCATCAGTTATGCGGTGTTACGTCACTTTGAGTCCACAATTTTGATTGAATAGATCGCGCCTGGTGCCGCCAGTAGGCTCTACCACCAGCGAAGGTGATAGAATGCGGAACTTTTAAGAAACCACGACAACATTCTTATCCCAAAATAATGGCGCAGTACGTATATACAATGTCCCGGGTGGGTAAAGTCGTTCCCCCGAATCGCACGATTCTTAAAGATATTTCCCTTTCCTTTTTCCCTGGTGCAAAGATAGGTGTTCTCGGCTTGAACGGCGCTGGAAAATCTTGCCTGCTAAGGATTATGGCTGGTGTGGATACTGAATTCCTGGGCGAGGCAAGACCACAACCGGGTATCAAAATCGGCTACCTGCAACAAGAACCAGAACTAGACCCGGAGAAGAACGTACGAGGTAATGTCGAGGATGGCGTTCGAGAAACAAGGGACCTTATAGATGAGTTCAACGCCATCAGCGACAAATTTGCAGAGCCATTGTCTGACGATGAAATGAATGAATTGCTGGAAAAGCAGGGAGAACTCCAGCTAAAGATAGACGCTTGTGATGGTTGGGATCTGGAAAGAAAGATGGAAATCGCGGCGGATGCACTACGCCTGCCACCTTTTGAAGCAGGCGTTACCAACCTGTCCGGTGGAGAGAAACGTCGAGTCGCCCTGTGCCGCTTGTTAATGGCCAATCCCGATATGTTGTTGCTGGATGAGCCTACCAACCACCTGGATACAGAAAGTGTTGCCTGGCTGGAGCGGTTCCTTAAAGACTTCCCAGGCACGGTGGTTGCAATCACCCACGACAGGTATTTTCTGGACAACGCCGCCGGTTGGATATTGGAACTAGACCGGGGATATGGCATTCCCTACGAGGGCAACTACAGTGCCTGGCTGGAAGCAAAAGAAAAGCGTCTGCAAGTTGAAGGGAGACAGGAACAATCCCGGCAAAAATCCATCAGGGCTGAACTGGAATGGGTTCGCACCCAACCCAAAGCTCGCCATGCAAAAAACCGTGCAAGATTAGCCCGTTTTGAAGAGTTGAACTCGCAGGAATTCCAGACTCGCAACGAAACCCTGGAACTATATATCCCGCCTGGACCTCGCCTCGGTGACCTTGTCCTGGAAGTAAACAACATCTACAAACAGTTTGAAGACAAGGTGCTGATCGAAGATTTAAGCTTTACTGTGCCAAAAGGCGCTATCGTTGGAATCATAGGTGGCAATGGAGCGGGTAAATCCACACTGTTCAGGATGATCTGCGGGACAGAAAATCTAGACAGTGGTGAACTCCGTTTGGGTAGCACGGTAGAACTGGGGTACGTCGATCAGAGTCGAGAATCATTGGCAGGCGACAAGACCGTGTGGGAAGAAATTTCCGCGAATCATGAGTTCATTAAGATCGGCAATTATGAAACACCATCCAGGAGTTATGTAAGCCGTTTCAACTTTAGAGGTGCGGACCAGCAAAAACTGGTTAAGGATCTCTCTGGCGGAGAACGAAACCGAGTCCACCTGGCCAAGTTATTAAAAAAAGGCGCGAACTTCCTGCTTCTCGATGAACCAACTAATGATCTGGATGTGGAAACTCTGCGCGCCCTTGAGAGTGCCATAGAATCCTTTCCGGGAACTATCATGGTGATTTCACACGATCGCTGGTTCCTGGACCGCATCGCCACCCACATGCTCGCCTTTGAGGGTGAAAGTAAAGCCGTTTGGTTTGAGGGGAACTACACCGAATATGAAGAGGACCGGATGAAGCGAATGGGAGAAAACGAAATTACGCCAACTCGCGTCAGGTACAAAAAGCTGGCTTAGGGAACCTCAATCTTCCAGTGCACCCAGTGCATCGACAAGTTTTCCGACTCCAATTACTGCCATATTAGGGATCGGTTTTTTAGGTAGGTTGGCTTTCGGCACGATCGCTTTTTTGAAGCCGTGCTTGGCTGCTTCACGTAGTCTTTCCTGGCCATTGGGGACGGGGCGAATTTCTCCAGAGAGGCCGACTTCACCAAAACAGACCATATCAGTGGAAAGCGGTTTATTACGAAAACTGGATACGATTGCAAGCAACAGCGCAAGATCACTGCTGGTTTCAACTACACGGATTCCACCTACTGCGTTGACGAAGACATCCTGGTCGCCAACCTGTAATCCGCCATGCCGATGCAACACTGCAAGCAACATTGCCAGCCTGTTCTGTTCAAAACCGACGACAACCCGTCTTGGATTCCCAAGTGCACTTTCATCAACAAGGGCCTGGGCTTCAACCAACAAGGGCCGCGTACCTTCCCATACCACCATAACGATACTTCCCGGTACAGGCTCACTGCCTCGTGAGAGAAATATTGCTGATGGGTTGGATATCTCCACCAACCCATTTTCTGTCATGGCAAAAACACCAAGTTCATTGATTGCGCCAAAACGGTTCTTGCTGGAGCGCAGTGTCCGGTATCTCCCGTCGGCGTCACCCTCCAACATAATGAACGTGTCAATCATATGTTCCAGGACTCTTGGTCCGGCCAGATTGCCTTCCTTGGTGACATGCCCGACAAGGAACAAAATTGTATCGGTCCGCTTGGCTTGCTGGATCAGCACAGCCGCAGATTCTCTTACCTGGGCCACACCACCAGGCGCAGATTCCACATTTTCGGTGTGCATTACCTGGATGGAATCGACCACGATCACGGAGGGTTTCAACTCATCCCAGACACTGCAGATCACTTCAACATTGGTTTCTGACATGACCTTTAATCTGTCGAGAGGTAGTTTTAACCTCCTGGCCCGCATGCCAATTTGAGCCAGGCTTTCCTCTCCTGTGATATACAGCGACGATTGCGAGTCCGCCAGCGCGCAGAGTACCTGCACCAGCAACGTACTTTTACCTGCGCCGGGGTTACCACTCACAAGGATGACTGAACCGGGTACAAGTCCACCCCCCAGTACACGATCCAATTCCGCAAACCCGGTCCTGACCCTGGGTGCATCTTCCACCGACACTTCGCCCAATGTTTTTGGCGGAACCAGGGTCCCTACAAAACCTGCGCGTCTTTTTTGAGTCGCCGGATTGTCGATTGACAGCCGAGATAGCGTATTCCATTCGCCACAGTCGTGGCACTGGCCTTGCCACTTGGCATGTTCCGAACCGCAGTCTGCACAGACATAAACCGTTTTGGATTTAGCCATCACTGTTCCGTTTCATAATAAGCATCAGCACGATATTCAGGCTGCTTTATTTAGGTGACGTAATTTCGCGGTACGCGCTTAGCTACACCGCACATTAGTGTGTAGGGAATGGTACCGGCGCACCTTGATATCTCCTCAATCGGCAATCCCTTGCCCCAGAGCACAACGCTGTCACCTACTGCGACGCCATCTTTTTCCGACAACTCAATTGTCAGCATATCCATTGAAACCCTGCCTGCCAGTGTTCGTCTTTCCCCATTTACCAAGACCGGTGTATTCATCGGCGCTTCCCGTGGATATCCATCTGCATAACCAATTGCCAGGATCGCAATCCGGCTATCTGATTGCGCCCTCCAAATGCTCCCATATCCCACGGTATCACCCTTGCGGATCTGATTGATGGCGATCACCGGGGCCGTGAGCGTCATCGCCGCCCTAAGGGAGGACACTGGCTCAAGGTCAGCGAAGGGGGTTGCGCCATAAAGCATGACCCCGGGTCTGTTCCAGTCTGCTCGGGTACCAGGGTGGCCTAATATACCCGCAGAATTGGCTAGGCTTTTATCATAGGACAGTGATCTTGTTGCATTAAGGAACGCCTGTAATTGGCTCTCCGTGGCCGATGCTTCCCTTTTATCTGCATTCGCTAGATGACTCATCAGGCCGAGTATTTTGTGACCTTTAAGCTGTGCAAGATTTTGATCCAGTCTTGAGGCAGGCAACCCGAGGCGATGCATTCCCGTTTCCAGTTTCAGCCAAATTCCAAGTCCCGACTCGCGGGTAAGAATTGCAAGTTGATGATCAGAGTGAACTACCAGGTCAAGTTGGTGTTGCCTGGCGACTGCCAACTCGCCAGAGTCAAGTATACCTTCTAGTAATGTGATGGGAGTTTTAATACCGGATTCGCGTAAGGTAATCCCTTCATCCAGCCGTGCTACACCAAAAGCATCTGCAGCTTCAAGACGCCTTGCGACCGGTACGATGCCGTGTCCATAGGCGTCCGCTTTGATCACTGCCATAATTTTACTGTGAGGCGCAGTAGATTGAGCCTTAGTAAAGTTGTTGGCAATTGCCGTGAGATCTATTTCAGCGAGTGCAGAGTTTACCGGCATCGGCGGTTTTGAGAATCCTGACATCTAAGGTCAACCGCTTTGCTATGAGATACGGTTCCAGGAGGCTTGGGGAACCTAGTAATAGTCATCGTAATTCTGGGCAAGGTCTTCAAACTTTGTGTACTGACCGACAAAAGTGAGCCGTCTCTTGCCAATCGGTCCATTCCGCTGTTTCAGGATAATGATTTCGGCCAGGCCTTTCTCGGCATCCTCGTGGTACACCTCATCCCGGTAGACAGCCATTATCACATCTGCATCTTGCTCAATAGCACCGGACTCACGAAGATCAGACATGATCGGGCGTTTGTCCGTTCGTTGCTCGAGACTCCGGTTAAGCTGTGAACCTGCTACCAGTGGACAATTGAACTCCTTGGCAATGGCTTTCAATGTCCTGGAAATTTCCGATATTTCAACAGCCCGGTTTTCCGGTGTTCCGGACACCTGCATCAGTTGTATATAGTCCACCACGATCATCCCGAGGGAGCCAAATTCCCTGGCAACCCGGCGAGCCCTGGAGCGGATCTCATTAGGAGAAAGCGCTGGAGTATCATCAACAAACAGCGGTTTATCGCTGAGCAACGATACTGCAGAGGTTAAACGTGGCCAATCATCATCAGCCAACTGCCCGCTGCGTATTTTGCTCTGATCAATTCTGCCAAGGGATGACAGCATTCGTAAGATAAGTGAATCGGACGGCATCTCCAGACTAAAGACCAGCACGGGCTTACCTGTTGAAATCACAACACTCTCCGCCATGTTCATCATGAGGGACGTTTTACCCATCGATGGTCGACCCGCGACGACAATGAGTTCAGACGCCTGCAGCCCGGAGGTGATGTCATCAATATCACGAAACCCTGTGCTAACGCCGGTTAATGTGCCTTTATTCTGAAAAAGTTCATCTATCCTTTCTACCGCTTTAGTCAGCAATGGGCGAATTGATTGAGGTCCACCCCGGTTGGGGCGTTCATCCCCAATTTGAAATACCCTGGATTCTGCCTGGTCGATTAACGTGGCACTGTCCCGCCCCTGTGGGTTGAAGCCACTATCAGCGATGTCGTGGGCGGCTGCGATCAGTTTTCGAACCGTCGCTCGCTCCTGAACGATGTCGGCGTAGGCCCTGACGTTTGAAGCCGTTGGTGTACCGTCGGCAAGGTCAGAAATATAGGCAAGCCCGCCGACATTTTCCAATTCGTTGACTTCATCCAGAGACTCGGAAATAGTGATGATATCCAGCGGATTATTCTGCTCAACGAGTTGATGCATACAGCGGAATATGGTGCGGTGATCACCCCGATAAAAATCCTCGGCAGAAAGAATGCTGGCGATGGCGTCCCAGGCATTGTCGTCCAACATCAAACCGCCCAGAACCGAACGTTCCGCCTCAATGGAGTGAGGCGGAACTTTTAGTAAGGTTGCAGTGGTATCGTCTGGAGCCGTTGCCAAAAATTACTCGGAGTTTTCCCCTGGATCACTAGAGTAAAACAATGCGGGAAGGATGAAAATGGATGGGGTCAAATTACTCGACAAATCAGACGAGCGTGGATCAATATCCAACAACCGACTTTACTCGAGGAAAAACCCTGAGCCAGCTTTAAAAATACAGCCCTGAACGAGCCATTAAAGAAACAGCCCTGAGAGAGCTCTTATTCCTCGGCGATGACTGAAACTTTTAGCACGACGTTGACTTCACTATGCAGATGCACACCGATCTCGTAATCGCCAAGTTCGCGGAGCGGACCCTCAGGCAGGCGAACTTCACTCTTTTCAATTTCAACGCCCTCGGAAGCTGCAGCTTCGGCAATATCGCGAACCGTTATTGAGCCAAACAACTTGCCTTCCTCACCGGCTTTTGAAGTGAGGGAAAGGCTCAATGCACCAATTTTCTCAGCCCGGGCTGACGCTTGCGCCAGTTTCTCATCCTCCTGACGTTGCAGCTCCGCCTTGCGTGCTTCGAAGGCTTCAACATTCTCAGCGGTGGCCGGAACGGCCTTGTGCTGTGGGATCAGGTAGTTCCTTCCATAGCCGGACTTTACGGAAACCTTGTCTCCGAGGTCACCCAGCTTGGCGATACTTTCGAGCAGAATAACTTCCATTTTCCTTAAACCTCTTTCGATTGAAATCGAGTTCTTAAATTAAACCAACTATCCATCAGCGCCAGTGAAGCCAACAGTGGATAAACCACCTGAAACAACAGCAGCAATAGCAGGTAAAAACCAAACACCCAGTTATTGGACAACTTTCTGGATCCCATGACCCAGTGAACAAAAGCTACCGCAGACGCTACCAGCGGCACTGTCAGCAACGGAATCCAACGACCTAATTGCTCACTAAAAACAAAGCAAATCAGCATCATGAAGACCAGCGTCGTGCTTAGGTGCGGGGATATTCGCAACTGGTGGAATTCTTTCCCAAATCCGCCAGGATTGTAAAGCTGGCTTTGCCACCACCTGGCCAATATCAGAAACGCCAACATGGCGTAAGCCTGACCCATTGCAAAAAACCCCATGATGGTATTTTTTGCCTGTACAAAAGAGAGCTCGCCCGTTTGCTGCAATTCCCCTGCAATCTGGCGCGTATATTCCATATACCATTCTACAATCACGGCCAATACTTCAGTCGATGTCAGCTCAAAAACCAGACTGCCAAGCGCTGACACCAGCACCGCGATCATCAATGTTATCTCCCATGAGACCGTGACTCGCAATACACAGGCGAGAATGGCTGTTCCCAACATGGCGATGACCGGACTCGGATCTCCTATGAGGTAAAGCGCAATTCCTAAAGGCATCAACGCCCACATGAGCACCATCAATCCTTCAACGGGCCCTTTTCTCAAAATGACCAATCCTACAATGGCGGTACCCAACCAGTTCAACAACGGCAGGGAGGTACTGATAATTGTGGCGCCCACAGCATGGGGTCTGCCACGCATGACGAACTCTGCTATGGCACGCATGGTCTCCTTTACCAGAACAGCTCAGGGCTGCTACAAAAACAGCTCATGGCTGCCGTGATCGATGGATTTTTATTTGTGGCTGTCGGTATAGGGAATCAACGCCAGGTATCTGGCTCGCTTAATCGCCTTGGCCAATTGACGCTGGTACTTCGCTTTGGTTCCCGTAATTCGGCTTGGCACAATCTTCCCGGTTTCAGACACATAGGCCTTGAGCGTTTCAAGGTCTTTGTAGTCGATTTCCTTGACACCTTCAGCGGTAAAACGGCAGTATTTTCTTCTTCGATAAAATCGGGACATGGCTTATACCTCCGTTTCCGTGTTCTCGCCTTCCTTCACATCTGTCTCTGTGCTTTCTTCCTCACTAGACTCAGCCGCTTGCGTGATCTCTTCTTCCTTTACCTCACTAGCTTCTTCTTGCTCTCGAACTGCTGTTTCCTGGTCCGCATCTGTGCTTTGAGTGCGAGGCGATTCTTCCTTTACTTTCTTTTCCCGGGCTTCTTTTTCCATCTTCATTATCGGGGACTCTTCTGTGTCGGCACTCTTACGGCTCATCACCAGATTTCGCAAAACTGCATCATTGAAGCGAAAAGCAACGTTGATTTCTTCAAGCACCTCTTTAGTGCACTCGATGTTGAGCAAGATGTAGTGTGCTTTGTGGATTTTGTTAATGGGGTAGGCGAGTTGCCTTCGACCCCAATCTTCTACTCGGTGGATATTTCCTCCACCTTGAGTAATCAGGTTTGAATATCGCTCGATCATTCCTGGTACCTGTTCGCTCTGATCAGGGTGCACCAGAAACACTATTTCATAATGCCTCATTCGCGGCTCCTTTCGGGTTAATGCTTCCCGGATTCTGTTGTCCAGTGAAGCAAGGAGAAATTGGGTGGCGGATTGTAGGCAAACCAGAGGAAGTATGCAACACCCAGGTAAATTATGGGTGCGTGCGTTGTCTTTGCACCTCATATAAGCAGATGCCTGCAGCAACGCTGACATTGAAGCCTAGCGCATCATTAACCATAGGAATCCTGGCAAGAAAGTCGCAATATTTACGTGTCTTATCCCGCAATCCTTTGCTTTCTGAACCCATCACAATCGCAATGTGGTCATTAAGGTCGATGTCTGTAATTGACTGCCCTGCTTCCAGTACAGTGCCTACGACCCAAACACCTGCTGCCTGGAGCTGCTTAATACACCTTGCCAGGTTTACCACCTGAATGTAGGGCACCTGACCTGCACCGCCGCTGGATCTCTTGATAGCATCGGCGTTGAGAGGCGCACTGGCATTTTTTGGCGCTATCACAGCATCGACACCCAGGGTGGCAGCGCTGCGCAGGCAAGCACCAAGGTTGCCAGGATCAGTTACGCCGTCAAGAATAAGGAACAGCCTTTTATTTTTGGGTTCCTGCAGCAATTGTTCCAGACTGATCTCAGGTTGTGGACCTGCCACAATCAATACTACGCCTTGATGAGATTTCTGACCCTCGATCAAATCGGAAAGACCTTCCCCGGATATTCGTTTAATCGGGCAACCCACCTCCCGGGCCAATTCAAGGAGCTCTTTCAAGCGAACCGAGTCTCTGCCGTCCCTGATGAACAAGCACTCGGGCGTCACAGAACGTAGACAATGTTCAACCGCGTGGATGCCATAAACTCGCCTGCTGTCTGCCATCTATCTTCGTCTTTGGTTCTTTTTCTGTGATTGGCGTCTTCGATTCCTTTTCCCCTTCTTTCGAGCGCGCTTGTCTTTTGCACGGAATCGGCGGCCGGACAGCGGAGAATGTGTGACCAATTCAAAATCCACTTTTCTCTCATCCACATCTACCCTGGCGACCTGAACACTAACGATGTCGCCCAACGAATAACTGGTCCCGGTTCTACCACCTATTAGGCACTGGCTGGCCTGGTCATAGTGAAAGTAATCGCCGACAAGCGTACTCACGTGAACAAGACCTTCGACAAAAACATCATCAAGTTCCACAAATAGACCGAATTTTGTAACCCCGGTAATCACTCCGGCGCAAACGTCACCTACATGATCACTGATGTAGTCGCATTTCATCCACTCAAGCACGTCATATACTGCAGTTTCAGCACGACGTTCGGTGAAGCTTGATCTTTCACCACACACCAATACATCTTCCAGGCTATAAGGGTACCAGTCCTTTCTTTTCGCTTGCCCAAAGCGTTTTACCATCCGACTTTCACATTTACTGTGAATGACCGACTTTATAAGGCGATGCATCATCAGGTCAGGGAACCGCCGAATAGGAGAAGTAAAATGAGAGTATTCCGGATAGTTCAGGCCAAAGTGACCTTTGTTCTCGACCTGATAAACAGCCTGGTTCAATGAACGAAGCAGAGCCAACTGCATTACGTGACCGTTCTTTCTTTTTCTTAACTGGTCAAGGACTAATTGATAATCTCTCGGAGATATTCTGGCCTCCCTACTGAATGAAATACCCAGAGACGCCAGGAATTGGATCAACCCTTCCACCTTTTCTTCTTCAGGCGGCTCATGAACTCGATACAACCCTGGCTTCCCGTGTTTATCAATAAATTTCGCGGCGCATACATTTGCACACAACATGCATTCTTCGATCAGACGGTGCGCATCATTCCGGACCCTGGGTTCAATAACTGCCACTCTACCTTCAGCATCGAACTCGAATCCCAGTTCTCTTGAATCAAAGTCCAAGGCTCCCCGGGAATCCCTGCTTTTTTGCAGCGCGAGATACAGGGAGTTCAGTTCATCAATGTGTTCGCACAGATTCTTGTATTTATCTTGAACCCTGCTATCTCCCCTTAGTATAGACGTTACCTCTGTATACGTTAGTCTCCCGTGCGAATGAATCGCTCCTTCATAAAACTGAAAACCACTGATCCGTCCTCTAACAGAAATTGTCATTTCACAAACAAGCACCAGGCGATCAACCCCAGGCTTCAGTGAACAAAGCCCATTACTCAGTTTTTCTGGTAGCATCGGGACGACGTACTGCGGGAAATATACTGAAGTACCTCGATCAAACGCAGAATTATCAAGCGGAGAGTCAATTTCTACATAGTGAGCCACGTCAGCGATTGCAACAAACAGGCGCCAACCACCACGCGTCTTTCTTTCGCAATAAACTGCATCGTCAAAGTCCCGGGCATCTTCGCCGTCAATGGTGACAAAAGGTAGCGCTCGGAGATCCTTTCTGTTTCGCTTTTCCTCCTCTTCTACCTCAATGGGCATCTGGTCAACCTGGTGATGAACTTCCTCTTCGAAGGTAAACGGAATATCGTTATTGCGTAACGCCACTTCAACTTCCATATCAGGGGTCAGGTGATCTCCGAGTGTTTCAATAACTTCAGCCGTGGGGATCCCGTGAATGGAAGGTTGTTCAATGATTTGCGCTACAACTATCTGCCCTGCCCTGCTTTTATTCCGGTCGAGCTTCTGTACAAGGATTTCGTGGACAATCCGATTGTTCAAAGATTCCAACAGGTTGAGCTCACCCTCATAATAGAGTCGCGCCACCACCTGCTGTGTATTTCGTTCAAGGACTTCTACAATTTCACCTTCGCTGCGACCCCGCCGGTCCTTGCCACGAATCCTTACCTGGGCAATATCACCATGGAATACGGCTCGCATCTGACGATTCGAGAGAAAGATATCTTCTTCCCTGTTTTCACTGGACAGGAAACCAAATCCATCGGCATGTGCCAGAACCTTTCCGGTAACCAGTTCCATACGGCTGGCAATGGCGTAAACATTGCGTCGGTCCACGACTAATTGACCATCGCGAACCATCGCCCGCAAACGCTTTTTCAGCGCTTCACGTTGCGTCTCTTCTTCAAGTTCCAATTCTTTTGTGAGGCGCTTGAAACCGACGGGCTCATCAATATCCGACATGATCGACAGGATATGTTTGCGGCTTGCTATCGGGTTTTCATACCTTGCTGCTTCACGTTTCTGATGTGGATCTTTACTCAACTCATTTCCTTCTAGACCATATCGCCCATTTTATCGTTAACATTACCCGGATGAACACGTCCTTGACTCGCTGCTCTTTATACCTAATTGCAGTTGAACGCCTTAATTGACAGAGCAGTGCCTCCCTAGTAACCTTCCGCGTCCTCTCGCCGAGGTGGTGAAATTGGTAGACACGCTAGCTTCAGGTGCTAGTGGGGGCAACCCCGTGGAGGTTCAAGTCCTCTCCTCGGCACCAGTTCATGGCTTTGCGTAGCAAAGCAGAAAATCGCGAAAAGCAAGCTTCACAAAACTACGAATCTCAACTCTGCGAAGCATAACGTAAACATCGACAGATGTTATTAGGCCGGGCTTCCACGAAGGATTTACGATGATAGAGCTTTATGTGCAATTATCGGAACAGTTAGTCGAACAACTCTGCTAAAACGATCGTGTCAGTCCTGTCCGGTCCTGTAGACACGAAATCAATAGAAACTTCGCAAGCCTCCTTGATCCTCTCCACGTACGCTCTTGCGTTTTCAGGAAGTTTATCGAATGAACGAACACCTACGGTTGACTCATGCCAACCCGGCATTTCCTCGTATACCGGTATCTGGGATTCTGCATCTTCGTTATAGCCGACACACAAGGCTACCTTTTCCAAGCCATCGAGAACATCCAACTTTGTAATACATAACCCGGTAATGCTATTAATCTGGATAACCCGTTTTAACGCATAAGCGTCAAACCACCCACACCGTCGCGGACGCCCTGTAGTCGATCCAAATTCATTGCCTTTTTTAGCCAGATGACTGCCAACACTATCAAACAGCTCTGTCGGAAATGGTCCGGAGCCAACCCGCGTGGTGTAGGCCTTGGTGATACCCAAAATGTAATCAAGATCCAGAGGTCCGACTCCGCAGCCACTACCAATTGCACCAGCAGTGGTGTTGGAAGATGTCACATAAGGATAGGTTCCCTGGTCAATATCCAGTAGTGATCCCTGTGCCCCCTCGAACAATATGTTGGCGTCATTCTTACGCAGCTCGCCGAGTCTCCCTACTACATCCCCAACCATCGGTCTCAATTCCTCAGCGAAGTCAAGTGAAGCATCCAGGGTTTCCTGCACAGATACTTTCCCGGTACGAAAATAATTAACCAATACAAAATTGTGATAGTCCATTACCTCTTCAAGAGAGGCTTTGAATCGATCGGAATCGAATAAATCACTAACACGAAGTCCACGTCGAGCAACCTTATCCTCGTATGCCGGACCGATGCCGCGTCCGGTTGTTCCAATTTTCTGGTTGCCGCGAACATTTTCTCGCATCTTATCCAATACTATGTGGTGCGGCAGTATGATCGGGCATCCGGGGCTAATCAGCAGTCGTTCCCTGACCTCTACACCGGTCTTTTCAAGTTCGTTTACTTCCTTGAAAAGATCGGGAATAGACAGTACGACACCGTTGCCGATCAGACATTGCACGTTTTCCCTCAAGATGCCGGAAGGCACTAGATGAAGTACCGTTTTTTTACCGTTAACTACAAGCGTGTGTCCAGCATTGTGACCACCCTGGAAACGGACCACCGCAGCTGCCTTTTCTGTAAGCAGATCAACAACCTTACCCTTCCCCTCGTCTCCCCAATGGGTTCCGATAACGACAACATTCTTACCCATAGATTCCCTTTTAGCCATTCCCGGTATTTGAAAGCGGCTGCAACTGCCAGTCACCCGCTTCATAAATCAATTCAAAGTCAAACTTCGCCCTTGATTCATCGGATTCAATCACAACAAATCCTTCTTCGCGTAAAGCCTGTATTTTTTGCCACCGGGATTCTGCAGTCGCTTTAATTGATTCTGTCGCGAGAACAATTTGCTTTTTATCAACTAAACACCTGACCTTTCCCGGAAGTCTTTTCAAGTGGACATCAAATCCTGTCGCCCCTCGACGCCTGCCAAAAACTTCTCCGATATGATCGTACCGACCACCCTTGGCTACCGCATAACCTGATTGTCCAACGTAGGCAGCAAATACTATGCCTGTGTGGTAGTTGTAGCCACGAAGTTCGCTTAAATCGTAATAGATTTCAACATTGGTAAATCGCTCACAAACCCCTCGCGTGATCCATTCCAGATTTTCCAGGCGGCTCAGGATAAGGGGATACGCTGCGAATATTTCCTTGCTCCGGCCAAGTACCGAGTCATCGCCGCACAGCGACGGCAACAGTTGCAGAAGGTCTCCGATATGAGGATCAATGCCAAGCTCATCAACCACCCTGGAAAGTTCCGCAAATGATTTTCGTTGTATCAGAGAAAACATTTCTTCGGTTGCTCTTTCCTCAAGGTCTGCTGTCTCAACCAGCTGGCGAAAAATTGAAACGTCCCCCAATTCTACCTTGACGGCATCCATTCCGAGCACTTTCAGGGATTCAATCATAAGGCTGACAATCTCGAGATCACTCTCGCGATCTGAGTTGCCAAAAAGCTCCGCACCAACCTTAATTGGCGTTCTCGAAGCCAGCATATTATCGGCCTGGCTGTGTAGGACTGTTCCGGCGTAGCAGAGTCGAGCCGGACCGGTTCGATTGAGGCTATGAGCATCAATCCTTGCCACCTGAGGAGTCATATCCGCCCGTATACCCATCGTCCGTCCGGATACAAGGTCAGTAACCTTGAATGTTTTCAAGTCGAGATCATGACCGGTGCCAGTCAGTAAGGATTCCAGGAATTCCACCATTGGCGGAATCACGTACTCATAGCCCCATGATGCATAAAGATCAAGCAAGCGCCTACGGATTAACTCCAGTTCCTCCGCCTGGGCTGGCAAGATATCTTCAATGCCGTCAGGCAGCAACCAACGATCGACTATACTCATTGTGAATCCCAAAGTTAAGAAACTAGTTAATCAGATATAGCAAGCCAGTCCCCATGAGCATGCTAAGTAGGCCTATGGCACGCATAGTCCTGTCGTCAACCTGTGCCAGAAGAGCGACCATTTCCTTCCAACGGCGTGGATAGAGAAAAGGGATAATGCCTTCGATAACCAATAGCAGGCACAATGCTATTCCAAGTTCATGCCACATAGCAGGTTGTTCCAAAAAAGAAACCGGCGCTCTGACGCCGGTTCAAGTCATATTATAGGGTTTCTAGATCGCTAGCTAGTTGCTGAGGAACTAGCCCGCTCGATGTCTTAATCCGCACAAAAACAAGCTAGTTCTTACTCTTGTTCAGGTACCTGAAAAAATCGCTATTAGGATTAACCAGCAAAATATCATTTTTACTGGAAAAGGTTCGCTGGTAGGCCGACATACTGCGATAAAACTTGTAGAACTCCCTATCCTTTTTAAAGGCCGATGCATAAGTTGCCGTAGACTCTGCGTCTCCGTCGCCTCGAAGTTTCTCTGCATCGCGGTAAGCTTCCGCAAGTATAACTTCTTTTTGCCTGTCCGCGTCCGCGCGGATTCCCACCGCCAATTCCTGGCCCTTGGCTCGATGTTCCCGTGCTTCAATGTCACGTTCTGTATTCATCCGATCGTATACAGACTGACTCACTTCCGGCGGCAAATCGATGCGCTTTACTCTGACGTCCACCACGAACACTCCCAATTCACGTCCGGCCACTTCATTGAGGTTCTTTCTGAGCTCTGCCATCAACTCGTCTCTCTCCCCCGAAACCACCTCATGCAGGGTTCTATTGCTGATTTCATTTCGCAGGCCCTCATTAATGCGCTGTTTCAGCAATTCTTTCGCTCGTCTCTCGTCCCCCGACGTTGATGTATAGTAGGTTTCAACATCAGACACACGATATTTGGCAAACGAATCGACGATCAAGGCTTTTTTCTCAAGGGTGAGATATCTTTCCGGAGGCGCATCCAATGTCAAGACGCGGCTATCGAATTTCCGAACCTCATTAATCAGCGGTAATTTGAAATGCAATCCCGGGGTAATGTCGTTGCGAACCACCTTACCAAACTCCAGTAGTACTGCCCGCTCCATCTCTGTCACAATAAAAACCGAATTTATGCCCAGAACGGCTGCTGCCAATACCACAAAAACCAATACAAATCCTCTCGTCGACATCACTTACGCCTCCTGCTCACGCACTTTAACCAGGCAATGTTCATCTGCGATCCCTCCTGGTGTTGGGAGGAAGGTTCACGGTATTAGTGCTACCGGAACCCCTGCCCTGTGGTCTCGTCACTCCACCTGAATCCTGGGATTGTTGTATGATTTTGTCCAGCGGCAGATACAAAATGTTATTACCACCTTCAATATCAATCATTACTTTGGTACTGTTAGACATCACAGATTCCATCATATCGATATACATTCTATCTCGAGTTACGTCGGGAGCCAGGCGATATTCAGCATAAAGTTTATTAAACCTCTCCGCTTCACCAATAGCCTGTGCTATCACCCGTTGCTTATA
>JAPUGI010000079.1 GCA_027292925.1 Gammaproteobacteria bacterium | reverse complement strand
TCGCGAACATCCGTAACTGGCGAAAAGGCAGATATAATGAGGGACAAGGGTGCTGTGACGGATTTTTCTCGACCTCCTTCCCGCCATCGCGTCTGCATTGACATGGAATCCTTGCCTACCGGAATACAGATTCCCAATTTAGGGCAAAGATCCAGCCCTACGGCAGCGACAGTCCGGTAAAGACTGGCATCTTCACCCGGATGATCAACTGCTGACATCCAGTTTGCGGACAGTTTGATGTTTTGAATCTGTTCGATTCGCGCCGCCGCAATATTGGTGAGTGCCTCGGCAACTGCCATTCTTCCCGATGCGGGGCCATCCAGTAATGCACTTGGAGTACGCTCTCCCATGGCCATAGCTTCGCCTGTAGTACTGCTATAGCCATTGCAAGTGACTGCAACATCTGAGACTGGTACCTGCCACGGACCAATCATCTGGTCCCTGCACACCATGCCGCCAACCGTCCGATCGCCTATGGTGACCAGGAAATTCTTGTTAGCCACTGTCGGGTGTCCCAGAACCCTGTCAATAGCGTCCCCTATCTCCACATCGACGCTGAAAGGTTTCGTGTTAACTGTTCTTGTTAATGCATCTTTATGCAGTCGTGGCGCCTTACCAAACAAAACTGACAGGGGTAGATCAACCGGTCTTGAACTCAATAGGTTGTCTTTCACCATTAAATGGGAATCACCCACTGCCTGGCCAACGATCGCAAACGGGCATCTTTCTCTCTCGCAGATGGACTTAAATCCAGGCAATTGCTTTTCACCCACGGCTAACACATACCGTTCCTGGGCTTCATTGCACCAGATTTCGAGAGGTGACATGCCGGGTTCATCATTGGGGACGTCGCGCAATTCGAATTCCCCGCCAACACCACCATCTTTTACCAGTTCCGGCAAGGCATTGGAAAGACCACCAGCACCGACATCATGTATAAACTGAATTGGATTTTGTTCACCCAGTTGCCAACATTGATCGATAACCTCCTGGCAACGATGTTGCATTTCCGGATTGCCCCTTTGCACACTGGCAAAATCCAAATCTGCATCACTGGCGCCTGCAGACATTGATGAGGCAGCACCACCACCTAAACCGATCAACATGGCGGGACCACCTAACACAATGAGTGAGGCGCCAGGTTCAATATCTTTTTTTTCTATGTGTTCTTCGCGGATATTACCCATACCGCCGGCTACCATGATCGGCTTGTGGTAACCACGAACTTCCCCATCAAATTCTGCCTCAAAGCTCCTGAAGTAACCGCAGATGTTAGGTCGCCCAAACTCGTTGTTAAATGCAGCACCACCAATGGGTGCTTTAGTCATGATGTCCAGGGCAGAAGAAATTCTGTCAGGTTTCCCGTAGTGGATTTCCCAGGGTTCATCCAGTTCCGGAATCTGAAGGTTAGACACGCTGTACCCGGTCAACCCCACTTTCGGTTTTGAGCCTCTTCCGACTGCACCCTCATCCCTGATTTCACCGCCGGAGCCGGTAGCAGCTCCCGGATAAGGTGCGATGGCGGTGGGATGATTGTGCGTCTCCACCTTCATCAGGATGTGTATATCTTCCTCTGTATATCCATACTCACCAGTTTCGGGATCGGGATAAAACCTTCCTCCCCGGGAACCCTCAATGACTGATGCATTATCTTCATAGGCGCTAAGCACACCTTCGCCATTGGTTTGCTGGAACGTGTTCTGAATCATCTCCATTAAACTTTTCGGCTTGTCAGCACCATCAATGGTCCAGGTTGCGTGAAAAGTTTTGTGCCTGCAATGTTCCGAATTCGCCTGGGCAAACATCATCAATTCGACATCCGTCGGGTCACGGCCAAGATCAGCAAACGCCTCGGCCAGGTATTCAATTTCATCATCAGCCAGAGCCATCCCCAGCTCCAGGTTCGCCCGCTCGATGGCGCTGGCTCCTTCATCGCGTACGGGTATGGTGTTGAGAGGCGCGGGTGTTGCAATGTTGAACAACACCGATGCCTCACTTGCGCTTGCCATGACCGTTTCCGTCATTCGGTCGTGAATAGCCTGGTCAATCACGTTGACGGTTTCCGCTGTTGGCTCACCCTTGAGGCTGAACAAAAAGGCGATGCCCCGCTCTATTCTATTAATCTGGTCAAGGCCGCAGATGTGGGCAATATCTGTCGCCTTTGTACTCCAGGGGGATATGGTTCCCGGCCTTGGCGTTACTAACCTGAATAAACCGGATTCAGTGGTTATGTCGTAACTTTTCCCTTCCCTGGCTTCTCCCTTGGATTTCGGGCCGTAGTCGAGAATTTTTTGTAACACTGCCTGCGCATCATCATTGAGCGCTACTGCCGCGTCGACGAAGTGCATAAAACGAGTCGTCACACGTTCAAGCCCCGGCACTCCTGACTCAAGCCCATGAATAAGTTTTCGAATGCGAAATTCAGAAAGCCCAGGCCCGCCTTGCAACTGCAATACATTCTTTTGCGGCACCTTCTTTTTCAGCGCCTTTTTTTGCAGCACTATCTTTTCTCCCGGAAGAAACTAGTCATCAACTCTGAACATTCTTGTTGACAAATTCCTTCAATAACTTCAAGGCGATGATTGAACTCGCTGTTGCCCAATACACATCGCGTCGAAACTACAGAACCTGCCTTAGGTTCCCTGGCACCAAAACACAAGCAAGATACGCGCGCGTGAACCAGTGCTCCGGCACACATGGTGCATGGTTCAATGGTGACATAGAGCTCGGTGCCAGGCAGTCGATAATTGGCAAGATTGGAAGCGGCGTCCCGCAGCGCCACAATTTCTGCGTGGGCGGTCGGGTCACTATCGGTGATTGTTCTATTGATGCCCCGGCCTATAATCTCTTCATCTTTGACCAGCACCGCCCCAACAGGCACTTCGCCTTCTTCTGCGGCTTGCCGCGCCAGGGCAATCGCCTGTTGCATCCAGTACTCGCGGTCTACTCCCATTCGATTGTAGCCGGTGGCTTGCTCGAAATATCATAGGTAACACGAGAGATACCGCTGATTTCATTGATCATTCGGCTGGATACTTTCTCCAGGAATTTGTACGGCAGATGCGCCCACCGGGCCGTCATAAAATCGACGGTTTCAACCGCCCGCAGTGCGATGACATATTCATATCTGCGTGCATCACCCACCACGCCAACAGATTTAACAGGCAGGAATACGGCAAACGCCTGATCTACTTTATCGTAAAGATCAGCGCGGTGAAGTTCTTCAATAAAAATGGCATCTGCCGCCCGGAGCAGATCTGCAAACTCTTTCGTGACGGCCCCCAGAATACGAACTGCAAGACCTGGTCCAGGAAACGGATGTCGATAAACAACTTCCTCCGGCAGTCCAAGTTCCAGTCCGATCTTCCTGACTTCATCCTTGAACAAGTCTCGCAGGGGTTCAATCAACTCCAGTTTCATATGATCCGGCAATCCACCCACATTGTGATGGGACTTGATGAGATGCGCCTTACCACCCACGTTACCTGCCGACTCAATGACATCCGGATAAATAGTTCCCTGTGCCAGGTATTTCGCATCCTTAATGACGGATGATTCCTCTTCAAAAATTTCTATGAACGTATTGCCAATGATCTTTCGTTTAGCTTCCGGGTCTTCAATATCTTTCAGCTTTTCCAAAAAGCGATCTTCCGCTTTGACGTGTACGATATCGAGGCGAAATGTATTATCCGAATCCCTGCCAAGCATCTGCTTTACATGCTCCGCCTCATTAAGCCTGAGCAGGCCGTTATCCACAAACACGCACGTCAGTTGTTCTCCGATAGCTCTCGACAGCAGCGCCGCGACCACTGATGAATCCACTCCTCCCGACAAACCGAGAACAACCCGGTCATTGCCAACCGTGGCT
>JAPUGI010000078.1 GCA_027292925.1 Gammaproteobacteria bacterium | reverse complement strand
GCGACGTGAGACTCGGCGTCACCACCCGTGCCTGACCGTCGGCCACCGATACGTCGGACCGCCAGTCCACCAGTCTGCTGCAAGGAGACACCCGACACGGCGACCTTGGATATCAGAGAGAGTCACTTTTTTCGAATTCAGAAATTGTAAGAGACGGTATTTCCGGACAAGAACTAGTTAAGGGACTTGAGAAATTGAATGAATTCATTAACGCACCAATCAATGCGGTGCGGTGCTGTGATGTTGCCGACAAAGACGTGCTCTTCGCTGTCACCGTCTATGCTAACTTGAATAAGTTGTTTTTGTTCACTGCCCCATCGATTGTGTCCGGAAATCGCCGCTTTGGGGTCAATGGTTGAATCGTTTTTCATATACATAGTCGCGAGTGGAATTTGATGGCGGGAAAAATCGACACTCGACAGCCAATCCAGCACTTTTTGCATTTCGATTAAAGACAGCGTTGAGTAAGTACTGGTCCAGTATTTTCCCGCCATTTCATTTTCAGGCTCCCTGCTGATTTCTTTTCCAATAACACTCCTCACCCAGTACTTCGCCCATGGCCAGGTAAGGATAAATCCGAAGCGGCTCCTGATTTTGAAATTGGGAGACATAAACAGAAAAGCGTGGATTTTGTCCTGCGTCAACTCCTGCTCAGCCAGCCAGATAGCCAGTGGTGCGCCGGATGAGGTGGCAACAATAACGACCTTGTTCCCCAGTTTGGCGGCAATAGTCCAGGCATCTATGACGCTTTGCAACCACGTTTCGGACGCCATTAACATGCCGTCACTGCCTACGCCGTGTCCCTCCAGGCGTGCGTGGAAGGCATTTGCACCAAATTCCGCGGCTATGAGGTCAGTGACAGGCGCAGTTTCCTGTCTGGTGGCGGAGAATCCATGGATATATAGGAAGCACAGTTCAGTTATGTGTGGATTACCCGGATGTGCCAATTGGATGCATGCGTCGGCACCCGGGGTCAGGTCTCGAACCGCGTCCTCTCTGCTTTGCACCCAGTTATCGAGTTTCTCGAGTGATAAGTTTTCCGGCAACTGTGACTTGGGTGCATGTGCATTCAACTTCGGTCTCGGACCGAGAAAAAACAGAATAAAGAATCCGAAAATAATGATAACTGTAGTCATTTTTTTTTCGTTTTTTAATTAGTAAAGTATACGTAAGTGTCGAATTTATAATAGAATATCGCGCTTTTGCCGGTTCCTATAAACGGCGCGTTGGAGTAACATAAGTTTATGCGTTTGCAGGCAATTAAGCTCGCTGGTTTCAAATCCTTTGTAGATCCTACAACAGTCCCTTTCCCCTCCAATCTTTGTGCAGTCGTCGGTCCTAACGGATGTGGTAAGTCCAATATTATTGATGCAGTGCGTTGGGTCATGGGTGAATCATCGGCCAAGACACTACGTGGTGAATCTATGGCAGATGTTATCTTCAATGGTTCTAATAGCCGCAAGCCTGTTGGGCAAGCCACTATCGAGCTGTTGTTTGATAATACTGAAGGAAGCTTAAACTGAGAATATGCTGCTTACAGCGAACTTTCCATCAAACGCCAGGTTTCCCGGGATGGCCAGTCTAATTATTACCTGAACAACCAGAAATGCAGACGAAAGGATATCACCGATATTTTCCTCGGCACTGGACTCGGTCCGAGGAGTTACTCGATCATTGAACAGGGGATGATCAGCCAATTAATTGACGCAAAGCCGGAAGACCTCAGGGTGTACATTGAGGAAGTCGCAGGGATTTCTAAATATAAGGAAAGGCGCAAGGAAACTGAACGACGTATGAGACACACCAGGGACAACCTTGATCGGTTGAGCGATTTGCGTGAGGAACTGGGAAGGCAGCTTCACCACCTCGAACGTCAGGCGAAAGCGGCGGAACGATATGGTGGACATAGAAAAGAAGAACGTCGGGTTAAATCCCAGTTGCAGGTGCTGAAGTGGCAGGCCATTACAAGGGATGCCGAGGCGAAAGAAGAAAATATTGGCCGCTTACAGAACGAACAGGAAGCGCGAATTGCGGACCAGCGCCATGCAGACGCGGAGATTGAGACAGGGCGTGACAATCTGGTGCAGTTATCGGATGAATTGAATGAAGTACAAAAACGCTTCTATGATTACGGTACTGAAATAGCGCGAATTGAAGACGGCATTCAATTCCAGAATGAGCGGAGTAAACAACTTAAAACTGACCTGCAACAGGTTTCAGAAAACTGGCGCAAGGTTAAGGTTGATCTTGAAAATGATGAACGTGTTCTCAGCGAAATTCGAGAAGAAATAGCTGAAACAGAGCCACGGAAAAAAGAGATTCAAAAGCATGAGGAAATTTCCGGTACGAATCTGCTGGACTCTGAACAGGCAATGCAAAGCTGGCAGCACGAATGGGACGAATTCAACCATGCTGCAGCGGAGTCCAGGCAGGAAGGTGAAGTCGGGCAGTCAAGGATCGGCCACCTGGAAGAGTCAATCGAACGTCTGGATGATCGTGTCAAGATCCTCAGAAATGATCTGCAACGCCTGGAAGACCTGAGCGTTGAAGATGAAATCGGTCCGCTGGAATCCATGTTACGAACCCAGGAGCAGCAACTGGCGCGCATAGCACAGGAAATTACCGAACTGTCCGTGCAGATCGAGAACGAGCGCGAGCAGAACTCGAAGTGCAATGCTGACCTCGATGCCACGAGAAGTGAATTACAAGGTATCAAAGGCCGGTTTGCTTCGCTGGAGGCGTTACAACAGACGGCCCTCGGACAGCAGGATGATGCTGAAATGGGATGGCTGGAAAAACATGGACTTAACTACAAGGATCGCCTGGCTGAAAAGATTAAGGTAGAACCGAGTTGGGAATTGGCGGTAGAGACGGTTCTTGGAGATTACCTGCAGTCGGTTTTTGTTGAAGAACTGGATTCTCTATCTTCCATGTTGGCGGACTTTGATAAGGGCGCGTTGAGTTTTGTCGCCAGCGACACTGTTAATGCATCCACCACAGTTTCTGAAACCCTTGCATCCAAGGTAAGCGGCGATATCAATATCGAATCGTTTCTTGGCAATGTACTGGTTGCATCCAATTTGGACGAAGCACTGGCCATGCGCACGTCCCTGGCGTTCGGGCATTCGATTGTTACACCCGATGGAATCTGGATAGGCAGCAACTGGCTGCGTATCAGCAAGGATCATGATGCCACCGCTGGGGTTATCAAGCGCCAGGCGGAAATGGAAGCGTTGACCCAGAGCATTGCACAACAAGAGCAAGACGTCGCCAGACTTACAAAGGAACTTGAATCAGGGGTTGCCGGGTTAACTCTGGCAGAAAACGATCGAGACCAGCAACAAGCGCGACTGGCAGAGCAACAAAGAACTTATTCTGAAACCAGGGCGCAATTAGGCGCAAAGAAGCTTCAGGCTGAACAGGTAAAAACTGACCTGGCGAGAGCAAACAGTGAAATTGAATCGAGCGTTGCCCACCTGCAGGAAGATCACGACAATCTTGGTATCGCAAGAAATCAGCTGCAACTGGCAATGGACAGGATGGAAGAAGATATGCTGGCAAAGCAAAATCTCACCGAGCGTCGGGACCAGATTCAGCATACCCTGGATGAAGTTCGTTCCCGGGCGAAAACAGATAGCGACGCTGCACACCAGCTTGCATTGGGGATTCAATCGCTTCATTCCAGGATTTTGTCCACCGAGCAGGCAATGTCGCGCTTGCAGGAACAACAGCAAGAACTGACCGACCGGAAAGTTTCCCTGGAGAATGCGATTCGAGAAAGCGAAGAACCCCAGGGACAATTGAAGGCGGAACTGGAAGCTCAACTGCAAAAACGGCTCGACGTTGAAAATGAACTAACCACCGTACGAGAGAAATCAGAGGCGGTAGCACACAAGATTCGGCAGCTGGAACAGGATCGTGCCGGGTTTGAAGAACAGGTTGAGGCGGTGCGAAACAGCCTTGAACAGGTTCGCCTCGATTTTCAGGGACTTGATGTCAGGCGCAATACCATCAGGGAACAGATGCTGGAGGAAAATGAAGATTTTGATGAAGTACGGCAGTCATTACCAACGGAGGCCAACGAGGAAGCGTGGGAAGATCTCCTGCGCCGGGTTAGCAATCGTATCGCCCGCCTGGGAGCAATAAACCTGGCGGCCATTGATGAATTCAAGATTCAGTCCGAACGAAAACAATATCTCGACGCACAGAATGAAGACCTTGAGAGTGCACTGCAGACGTTGGAAAACGCGATCCGTAAGATAGATGTGGAAACCAGGACCCGTTTCAAGGAAACCTTCGACAAGGTTGACAACAAGTTGCAGCAGATTTTCCCCAAGCTATTTGGCGGTGGTCATGCGTATCTGGAGATGACTGGTGAAGATCTGTTGGATACGGGTGTCGGCTTGATGGCTCGTCCCCCCGGTAAAAGAAATTCAAGCATCCAGCTTTTATCAGGTGGAGAAAAGGCGCTCACCGCCATTGCCCTGGTGTTTTCCATCTTTAGTTTGAATCCGGCACCTTTCTGCTTGCTGGATGAGGTTGATGCACCCCTGGACGATGTCAATGTGGCCCGTTATTCAGAACTGGTGA
>JAPUGI010000077.1 GCA_027292925.1 Gammaproteobacteria bacterium | reverse complement strand
GCTGTCATTACGTTGAACCGACCGGAGGCTCTCAATGCATTGACCAATAACATGATGGGAGAATTGAAGCATGCACTGGCGAAGGCAGAAGAGGATGAATCCGTGGTTGGCATAATTCTCACCGGTGAAGGAAGGGGGTTTTGTTCGGGAATGGATATGAACGCACTCGATGCAACGGCCTCTGGTAAAAATTTGAGTGAAGGTGTCGAACGGAAAAAACTCACCGCTGATCCGGGTGATAAGTCCATGGGGAAAGATTTTGAAGTTGCTTTTACCTACATAATGTCAATACGAAAACCAATTATCGTTGCTGTGAACGGCGCCTGTGCCGGTCTCGGTATGTCAATTGCTTTATTGTGTGATATGCGATTCGCTTCCGAGAATGCGAAATTTATTACTGCGTTTTCACAGAGAGGGTTGGTAGCGGAACATGGTCAAAGCTGGATTCTTCCCCGATTAATCGGTCCCGCTCGTGCGTTAGACCTGTTTTGGAGTTCTCGCCGACTGACAGCAGAGGAAGCGAAGGATTTTGGCCTGGTGGAGCGAATATTTCCCCATGATGAATTGCTACATCAGACTAAAGCTTACATTCAGGAATTAGCTGATAAGTGTGCACCTGTTTCCATGATGGTAATGAAGCAACAGGTTTATCGACATATGAATATGAGCCTGGGCGAGGCGATGCACGAAACCAACAAATTAATGGCTGAGAGTCTTGGGCGCAGCGACTTCAAGGAAGGTGTGAAATCTTTTATGGAAAAACGCGCACCTGAATTCAGCAAGATCAAAATCAGCTAGTTCTTACCCAGATTTCAGACATCAATCGGGCTAGTTCCTGCATGATTAGTAGTTTTCATCAATTTCTGAACAGGAACTAGCTAATCGTCAATCCAGCGAGTCCCAAAAGCATCCTAGGTTTTGTCAAAGTATGCGCTTTATATTGCTTGTAATAACCCTGCTGCTTGTCTGTTGTTGGTCAGGAGAGAAGACGATGAGTGACCTTGTACCTCCCGTTGCGCAGCAGCATGAAAAAATACTGTCCATTCATGGGCAGGACCGAATGGATGAATATTACTGGATCCGGGATGACACAAGGAAGGATCCCGATGTACTAAAACTGTTGGCGGCCGAAAATGCCTATACGAAAGCCGTCATGGCCCATTCAGAGCAGTTACAGGATGACCTCTTCAATGAAATATCCAATCGTCTGGCGGCTGATGATCGTACGGTACCGGTATTAACGGGGAACTATCTCTATTTCAGGGAATACCATGAGGGTGGTGAATATCCTGTATATGTCAGGGCGCGAGCGGACAGTCCGGACGATGAGGAAGTGATGTTAGACGCCAACAGGTTGTCCGAGGGGCATGAGTTTTATCAGATCGGAAACTGGAGTGTTAGCCCGGGCGAGGGGCTGCTGGCCTATGCGGAAGATACGTTAAGCCGAAGGAAATACACCATCCGATTTAAGGATCTTGGCACAGGTGACAGGCTTGAAGATGAAATCCAGAATGTGGCTTCATCTATCGCCTGGGCCGCGGACGATCGTACTGTTTTCTATGTGGACAAGGACCCGGTAACACTGCTGCCTTACCGTGTATATCGCCATAAAATCGGCGTTCCGCGATCAGAGGATATCCTGGTGTATGAAGAGATGGATGACGCGTTCTCTACCTCTGTCTACACGACACGTTCCCGCAAATATATTGTGATTTCACTTGGGAGTACCGATTCCTCTGAAATCCGGTTGATCAACGCTGATGAGCCGGACTCCTCACCAACCGTTTTCCTGGCCAGGGAGGATGACCATGAATACTGGCTTCGCCATATAGATGGCATGTTTTACATCCGCACTAACTGGCTGGCTGAAAATTTTCGGCTGATGAAGGTTGAGGAAGACAATATTGGCGATAAATCAGGGTGGCGTGAAGTTATTCCACATCGCCAGGATGTTCTCTTGCAGGATGTTGAGATATTCAACCATCATCTTGTGGTCGTTGAGCAGATAAACGGGCTTCCACAACTCCGTATTATTACTCTTGATGATGGGCAAGACAGAATAATCAGTTTTCCCGACCCGGCGTATACCGCCTGGCTGCATTCCAATCCCGAAGTCGACACCCATCTGTTACGTTATGTTTACTCGAGCCTCACAACGCCGGAATCTGTTTTTGAATTCAATATGGAAAGCGGAGAGTCTGAGTTGCTGAAGGAAGAAAGGGTGCTGGGAGGATTTGATCGGACAAGGTACACATCAGAACGAAGAATGTTCACCGCAAGAGACGGGACCAGCGTACCGGTTTCGATTGTATATCGCACGGACCTGTTCAAAAAAGGAAAGAATCCCGTTTACATATACGCCTATGGATCTTACGGATTCTCCATGAATCCGTCCTTCCTGTCGAAACGATTGTCGCTGCTGGATAGAGGATTCGTATATGCCATCGTGCATGTTCGCGGGGGCGAAGAACTGGGTCGCCATTGGTACGATGATGGAAAGTTACTGAACAAGAAAAACACCTTTTATGATTTCATCGACGGCAGCAAATTCCTGGTAGAAGAAGGCTATGCCGACGCGTGTAACGTTTTTGCGGCCGGTGCATCAGCTGGCGGACTTCTCATGGGTGTTATAGCTAATGAAGCACCTGAACTTTACAAGGGCATCATCGCCGATGTGCCATTTGTTGATGTCATTACGACGATGCTGGACGAGTCAATACCATTGACGACTGGTGAATTTAAGGAATGGGGTGATCCGAAAATCAAGCAGTACTATGACTATATGCTGTCCTACTCACCCTATGATCAGGTCAAGGCCCAGAACTACCCAAATATGCTAGTAACTACCGGTTTATATGATTCCCAGGTGCAGTATTTCGAACCCGTAAAGTGGGTGTCAAGACTGCGCAGAGTCAAGCAGGATGATAACCTTCTGTTGATTGACATTGATATGGATACTGGTCATGGTGGCGCTTCCGGGCGATACGAACGACACAGGATGGATGCGCTTGAATACGCGTTTATTCTGGAGTTGTCTGGAGGTTGTGAGTTCCGGTCTGGATATTGATGAAAACAACTAAGTATGAAGGGGCCGCCTAGGTGAAGCCCCTTGATGCCTGAATCTGAGTAAGAACTAGTCAGGAGCGTTACTTGGAACTGAGCCAACGAGTTGAAATTCCCCTTGGGTTGGTTCAAGTGTGGCAATCCCTGAATGATCCTGTAATCCTCAAGCAATGCCTACCGGGTTGTGAAGTATTTGAACCGATTGGCGACAGCGAATTCAATTTCACCTTGCTGGCCAAGGTGGGTCCGGTTAAGGCGCGGTTCAAGGGTGAAATCAAGCTTGTCGATGTCAATCCGCCAAGTTCTTATACGCTGACCGGGGCAGGCAAAGGTGGCGTTGCAGGATTCGTCAAAGGGTTTGCCACTGTTCGCCTGGAGGAAAAAACCGAGGAAACCGTTACGGTGATGACATACTCCGTAAAAGCGAATGTCGGCGGTAAACTGGCACAACTGGGAGCACGCCTTGTGTTTGGTGCCGCCCGGAAAATGGCTAATGAATTTTTTACCAACTTTGTACGGGTTATCTGCAATGATCCAGACGGCAAGTTGGAGATAAAATTGGAAACTGTTAAGGACGTTTGATTATGTCAATCACTGTAAACCTTATTGTAAACGGAAAGGCGGTCACCCAGACCTGTCCTGAAAACACCACCTTAGTGGAATTGATCAGGGAGAAATTACAATTGTCCGGCACGCATGTAGGCTGTGATACAAGTCAGTGCGGTGCCTGTACCGTGCACATGAATGGCAGGGCGGTAAAAGCCTGCACGGTACTGGTCGCGCAAGCCGAAGGCAGCGACGTAACAACTATCGAAGGCATCGGGACCGCAGATGACTTGCATCCGATGCAATCAGCGTTCAAGGAGTGCCACGGACTACAGTGTGGCTTTTGTACTCCCGGCATGATCATGGCAGCCATAGACCTGGTTAACCGGGAAAATGAATTAGATGAACAAACTATCCGCGAAGGCCTGGAAGGTAATTTTTGCCGCTGCACTGGCTACCACAATATCGTTGAGGCTGTCGGGAACGCCGCGGCCAGGATGAAAGAATAAGGGAGTAGGACATGGTTCAGCAATCAATTGGTGAAAGAGTCCTACGCAAGGAAGATCTGCGATTTATCACCGGCAAAGGCAACTATACCGACGATATTAATCTACCCGGCCAGGCGTATGCCTGTTTTGTCAGATCACCGGTCGCACACGCATCAATTAATAGCCTGGATATCTCTGCTGCGGCTGGTGCCGATGGCGTCATTGCCGTCTTAACCGGCCAGCAGGTGGCAGAAGATAATCTCGGCAGTCTGCCCTGCGGCTGGATGGTGCACTCAAAAGACGGCAGTGAGATGAAACAACCGTTCCATCCTGTCCTGGCAACCGACAAGATCAATTATGTGGGGGAGCCGGTTGCCGTTGTCGTGGCAGAGACCTACCTTGCAGCAAAGAATGCGTCTGAACTAGTCGAAGTTGACTATGAAGAAATCGAGGCAGTAGTAGATATTTCAAGCGCCCAGAGCGCTGCGGATATTTACCCTGAGGTGCCTGGAAATACCGTTTATCAGTGGGAGCTAGGAGAGAAAGCCGACACTGAAAAAGCAATCAGCCAGGCAGCTCATGTCACCAGAATTTCCTTAACTAACAACCGCCTGATTCCAAATGCTATTGAACCACGGGCGGCCATTGCAGATTATAATACCGGTACACAGGATTTAACCCTGTATACCACCAGCCAGAATCCAGGTCTGGCGAGGTTGATTCTTACCGCTTTTGTACAAATTGCACCGGAGCACAAACTGAGGATCATCGCGCCTGATGTGGGCGGGGGATTTGGTTCCAAGATATTTGTCTATTCCGAAGAGACTGCCCTGGCCTGGGCGTCCATGAAATTGGGGATACCCATCAAGTGGACAGCAGAGCGATCGGAATCTTTTCTCGCCGATGCCCATGGCCGTGATCACGTGACAGAAGTAGAACTGGCGATGGATGATGAAGGCCATTTTCTTGGTCTCCATGTGAAGACCATCGCCAATATGGGCGCTTACCTGTCCACTTTTGCATCGGCGGTTCCAACCTATCTCTATGGAACCTTGCTGGCGGGGCAGTATAAAACGCCTAACATTTATGTAGAGGTGGATGCGGTAGTGACTAACACTGCCCCGGTCGATGCTTACCGTGGCGCTGGACGGCCAGAGGCAGCCTATCTGCTGGAAAGAATTGTTGAAATCGCTGCGAGGGAAATGAACCTTGACCCTGTAGAAATTAGAAGGCGTAACTTCATTCAGCCGGCCGATTTTCCGTACCAGACGCCCGTGGCGCTTGAATATGACTCGGGTGACTATGAAGCGAGTTTGAACAAAGCACTGGAAATGGCTGACTATGCCGGTTTTGCCGAGCGCAAAGAAGAAGCAGCATCACGTGGTAATAAACGCGGCATTGGCTTTAGTTGCTACATTGAGGCTTGTGGCCTGGCACCGTCTCAGGTTGCGGGTTCACTGGGGGCTGGTGTTGGATTGTGGGAATCTGGGGAGGTACGCGTAAATCCCACGGGTACTGTCACTGTGCTAACGGGTTCCCATAGTCACGGCCAGGGACACGAAACCACTTTTGCTCAACTGGTCGCCAGCAAATTTGGAATCTCGGTAGACGATGTTGAAGTGGTCCACGGCGACACCGGTAAACTTGATTTCGGTATGGGTACCTATGGGTCGCGATCATTGGCAGTGGGTGGCTCCGCCCTTTCCAAGGCGGCAGACAAGGTCATCGCCAAAGGCAAGAAGATTGCTGCCCATATGTTGGAAAGCGATGTTGAGAATATTGACTTCGAAGACGGTGAATTCAAGGTCCGGGAAAGCAATCAGTCGAAAACGTTTCAGGAGATCGCATTTGCGGCTTATGTACCGCATGACTATCCCCTGGAGGAGCTGGAACCCGGGCTTAGTGAAAAAGCTTTTTACGACCCGGAGAATTTTACCTTCCCGGCAGGTGCACATATTTGTGAAGTGGAAATTGATCCGGACACGGGCGTGGTTGACATAGTCAAGTTCACCGCGGTGGATGATTTCGGTACCATTATCAATCCGATGATAGTGGAAGGCCAGGTCCATGGCGGCATTGCCCAGGGAATTGGCCAGGCTTTGCTTGAACAATGTGTTTACGATGAAACAGGACAATTGCTGACTGGATCCTACATGGATTACTGCATGCCGCGTGCAGATGACCTGCCGAATTTTGACGTTGGCATGACTTGTACACCCTGCACACATAATCCTGTTGGCGCTAAAGGATGCGGTGAAGCCGGTGCCATCGGTTCTCCCCCGGCGGTTATCAATGCTATCACTGATGCCCTTGGGGTTATGGAAATTGAAATGCCTGCGACATCGGAGAGAGTCTGGCGTGCCATGCAACAAGCAGGGGGTGCCTGATGTACGATTTCAACTATCACAAGCCACAAACAGTCAAGGATGCCCTTAGCCTGTTCAAGGAGGCAGACGATGGCATCTACCTTGCCGGTGGACACACTTTGATTCCAGCGATGAAAGTGCGGTTGCGTGCACCGACGGATGTCATAGACCTGTCCGGTGTAGATGGCTTAATCGGCATCAGAGAAGAATCAGGTGCGCTGGTTATCGGTGCCTTGACCACACATGATACCGTCGCAACGTCGGAAGTCGTGGCAAGGGCAATCCCGGCACTCAATAGCCTGGCGGCTAGCATCGGTGATGCGCAGGTTCGCAACCGGGGAACCATCGGTGGGTCAGTGGCCAACAATGATCCAGCGGCAGATTATCCTGCAGGTGTACTGGCACTCGGGGCTACCATCAAAACCGATCGTCGGGAAATCAGCGCTAGTGAATTCTTCACAGCGATGTTTGAAACCGCACTCGAAGAAGACGAGTTGATCCAGTCGATTTCGTTTCCGATTGTGGAATCAGCCGCCTATATAAAATTCCCCAATCCGGCTTCACGTTATGCCACTGTCGGTGTGTTCATTTCGCGACATGGCGGGCAAGTCTCGGTCGCCATTACCGGAGCGGCTGCAACTGTATTTCGCTGCCCGGAGATGGAGCAAGCATTATCTGACAATTTTGCAGAGGTTGCCCTGGATTCAATTCAACTCAATGCCGACGATATGAACAGCGACATGCATGCGAGCGCGGAATACCGTGCCCATTTATGCGTGGTTATGGCGAAGCGGGCTGTCGCATCAATGTCCTAGCCTTTTATCGTAAACTTTGTCCTGTGATCAGAAATAAAACGAATTGAATTTATTATCTAGTGAACTCACCTTAGAATATTTAGTGCCTGACATTGGGTGACGTACGTTCCGGGAGTTTGGATGGCTCGGGTTAAGCAGATAACGGGTATTGCTTCTTTTGTTTTGCTATTTACCGCCTGTAGTGGGGGAGGTGGTGGCAGTTCTGCACCCCCACCAGCCGTAACCAGTGACCCTTCCCCGGTAATTAACAGAGACACACCCAACAACGGTCAGCCTTTTGCATTCGATAAACCGGGAATGCGGGGTCTAGTTCAAGCAGTGGTTTTAGAAAATCCAATTGAGCAGACAATACTCCATTGTACTGTGACACTTCGTAATGGGCAGGAATGCAACCTCAACACTTTACCGCTGCTAGGCATGGAAACTTCTTCGCCAAGTATTGATGACGTCATGTTGCGAGTTCTGGTATCTCATGAGTGGATGGGCACAAGATTTCGAGATTTACTTGAAGTGCTGCCGCCTGAGATATTGCTGATGACCAGGGGGCTGACGGCAATCATCATCTCCCATGATATACGTCCGTCATTTTATACGACTCAAACCGGCGCTATCTATCTTGATCCGGATGCTATGTGGCTCGATGAAGTGGAAAAAAATGATATTGATACAGCGCCGGATTATCGCAGTTTATTTGGGTTGGATTTACAGTTCGTGATGTTATGGCGCTATGTGAAGGACAATGAGTACGCAACAATCACGCCGGTCACGGGAACGAGAACAATTGGTGACATCAAGTTTCTAGTGGCAGCGTTACTTTATCATGAGCTAGCCCATGCAAATGACTATTTTTCGATATCCCGACAAGGCTCACTCGATACCACAGTTCCAATCCATATCGCGGCACAGGGAGTTATTGCCTCGTCCCGGCTAAGTAGTCAATTCAGTCTGAGATCCGACACAATGTCTGCGCTGGCCAGGGTTTCTTTTCTAGGGCTGACCGCTAGCGCGGCACAAATAGCGCTGTTGCCGGAGGATGTTGAGGCAGAATTTTCGACTGACTATGCTAGCGACTACTACAACTACTCAACCCAGAGGGAAGACCTGGCTATGGCTTTCGAGGAGGCCATGATGCTTTATAGTTTTGGGATCGATCGTGATGTCGCCATTACCAACAGACCAGGTACAGATGATTGCATTGATTTTCTCGTGACCTGGGGCCAGAGAAACCGAATAGCTGATCCCGCCGTGGCTGTCCGGGCGATTTACTCCGTTGGTGAGCTCCTGCCGGAAGTCGCAGCGCAGGTAGAGCTGGTGGTGAATGCCCAGGAACCACCAACGCAGATGATAGTAGGCGACGACTGGTGCCAGAATCGATTTCTTGGTGTCACCAGCTCTGCGCGTGCTCTAAGACCAATATCGGCGTCAGAGCCGCCAGTCGAATGGCTAGTCCCCTACTTGTAGTTCGTTCAGGTGATTTACGAATCGCTCCAGGACCTCGTAAGGCTGGCAACCGACCACATAGAGTTCGCGGCTGGTAAATGTCGGCACGCCTGTTATACCGTCGTGCCATGCACGTTCCCAATCCTTGTTGATCTGTGGGCTGAATATCCTGCCTTCAAGAATTCGCCTTGCTTCCTTTTTATCCAGGCCGGCTACAACAGCAAGATCAACCAGTACATCAATATCATTTATATTCTGGTTTTCGACGAAGTAAGCCCTGAACAACAGGTCATGAATGTCTTCACTGCTATCCTGCGTGTCAGCCCAGCCACCAAGTTCCTGTGCGAGCCGGCTATTGTAGGTCATGGTGCGATTGCCATAAGGCAACCCGGCTTCTTTCATCAGGTTGCGCATATTGTCGCGCATGGCCGATAAGTCTTCCGGTGCCCGGTTCTTGAACAAGTCTTTTAGCAGCTGACCTTCTTCGGGAGTTTCAGGATGCAGTGGAAAGTGGATCCAACGAGTCTGCACGTTATGTTCCCGTTTGAGCTTTTCAATACTAACTGTACTGAGGTAACACCAGGGTCAAACATAGTCAGAAAAAATCTCGATCAGAATTGGATCTCTATTTTCATTTGTATTCAATGGGTTACGCCTTTATCTTACAGTGAATTCGCACAAGAATTTATCCAATATCGTTACTTTAAATTTTACTGCGTCTCGGACATACGCTATTTAGCCATCACAGCTGTTTGGATGCCTTCCCGATCATCATGGGCTAGTTGTTGCCGTAACCACCGCACCAGATCAAGCCACATACGCTTGATTTCATCGCTTGTAGGCATAATACCCGCAGACTGGAGTTCGACGGTAACAACGGGTATCTGCAGGTCAGTGCCAGCATAGTTCCCCAGGGAACCCGGATATACACCCAATGGTCTCAAGTTCAAAGTACCCAGTTGTCTAGGTGCAGTCGGTGGTCCGTCATAATCAATTAAATGTTGGGGAGCGTGTACGGAGATAACCACATCAGGTCTAAATTCATTGATTTGCTTCACTAACCATCGGGTTTCGAGTTCACTCGCGCCTGCCGGTCCGGGGTTGCGCCGCGGATTTCGATGCGTGGACTGAACCCAATGGCTCTGCGCCCAGCGGTCCCAGTCAGTTGTCGGGAAATTTCGATTCAGATCAACGCCATTGTGATTCTGTCGCTGGGAGTCTTGCTTGAGTAAACCATCCGGATTCGCCAGTGGAACAAAGCGCCAGTGGAACAATCCGGCGTGATGTTGATTAAGGATGTCCATCCATTTGAATACGATCGATACTGAAGAAAACTCATCACCATGGATACCACCAATCAAGAGTACCTTACCCAGGGGTGAACGTGTGCTATGTGGTGGATAATCTTTATAGACGAGGGGTCGACTGAGTGAAGTTGATGATGAATGTAGCAGGTCCTGCTTCAGGCAATCACTAATTGATACGCTTCCAAGTTTTGAACCAACTTCCTTACAAAATGCTTCGGTTGGATCTGGTTGCAAGCGTTTAATAGGTACTGCAACTGCTTCATGTAGAATCCTTGGGGATGGTTTTGGAACTCCCTGATCGGATAAGTCGATTGGTTTCTGCGGTTGCTTCACTTCCGGAACCGTCTCTGTTCTTTCTTTTTCGATGAGGCCAGGTTGAGAAGGCAATTCACGATTTGTGGTACAACCAACAAGCGCGAGGAAAACAAAAATCATGGAAAGATGTTTCATCCGTTCCCCTCATAAAGAATCCGCCAGTAACCCGCATCATCGCGACGCCATAGTAGGTGCTTCCATCCTTGCCAGTTATGATTACTACTCTGATAACGCTGATAAAAACGTACGGCAACCAGGTTTTCCTCGCCAGGGTATTCGATGACGCTCATTTCCGAGATATCAATTTTGATAAAACTTTTAATACTGTTTACCCGTCTCTTGTAGATTGACCATTCCTGAAGATCGCGCCTGGTGTCAGTGAAATCGGGATGGTAGTAGGCGAGATAAGTTTCAGCTTTATTGGCTTCCCAGGATTGGCGCCAATGTTCAATTGAATCAAGAATGTCCGACGAGGGTTGTTCAGCCCCGGTCGGGAGCCAATCCAGGGATGTGGATAGAACGAACAGACTCTCACCTATGGTGATATATGGGCCCATTTGTTTCATGCTGTAGTTGTCAATAATCACGCACCCTTCGCTATCTCGTGCTGGTCGACTTTTGACGCCTTTCGGAAGACCATGCAGCCAGATGCCATGTCCGGTTCGATTGAGTATCCGATCCCAGACATTAGGAAAATTAACTGGGTATGCGCCTACTCCGTAGTAGTCATCCAGGTACTTATCGTCTAGATGTGACGTGAATTGGTACACGCCCAAAGGGGTTTTTCCGTCACCTTCGACTTGCTTACCGATACCGTTTTTACCTATCGAAATTGGTAGAGTGCTTTTACTTATATATCGACCCTTGTCCACACGCTCCAAGAGGTGCAGTTTTCCTGCTTCTAATTCAACCCAGAATAGGTATGGGTTTTCCCGATTTTCAAAAATTAATCCCGCGGGTACGGCACTGGTAGTCAGCTTTGTTTCTTCGCCCTTCATGGTCGATGCACTTGGCAGATCGGCTAACGCCGGTGGGAAACTCAAAGAAATAATGCACAAAAAAAAGTGCTGGCTGACTAGATGTCTAGTTGTCACTGGCTTATACATTTGCACTTGGTTAAAAGGTTTTGTCGGTCTATGCTGCCGGTCCCGATGTACAGTTAATAAAGATCAGCCTGCACGTTTCTCTGTCGATGACATATCTTCTCGAAAATCTTCCTCAGCGACACTGATGCAACTATGAGACAGTGATGCGGGCAGGTCCAGATCAGCCAGTGTAACAAAGCCTTCTGATGTTTGCCTTCCAAACACCATGAAGCGATTACCAAGATTGTCGATCTCCTGCAGTGCCTGGTCCCGCTTATCTTTGCTTGAATCGTAGTATTTCATTTCAATGATTCGCTTTAGCGTATCAATGCCGACAATAAGTGTTGCGCCTGGAAACAGTCGGCATTTTTCTACAAAAGTGGGCGCGTTGGAAAATACCAGTGGCCATTTATTGAGAACCGCTGATGGCTCTTCCTGTAATGCGTCATACCGGGATTGCATTTCAATAAAGTCCAAAGGCGGTTTGTCTACATTGAAGATTGATATCTCCAGCGTAACTTTTTCACCGATAAGTTTTTCTGCATACTCAGCCATTTTTACATGGCCATTGTGCATTGGGTTAAAAGCACCCGGAAAAACCAGTGCCGGTGGGTTGTTCGCTGGAGTAACGTTTGTGTCTCCGGCAATCAAAGCTTGCCAGGAAGGGTCAGCGAGTTTTTGGTTCCGGGTGATGCTATCGGTTTTGCGAAAGCCTCCAAGATAGTCGAAGTTGATACCGAGCGCCTCTGCGATAAATCCCAAAATAAGTGTGCCGCAGAGATTCTCTTCCTCTTCCCGGTTTCGCTCCGACTTATCGAACGTGACTGCGATCTCCATCGTCGATTCAGCTGATTGAATGGCGACAAAGCATCTATCGTCGCCCCTTCGTTGGCGATTGGTTGCAAGCGCGGAAGTACAGCCCACGCCATAGACGGGGACTTCCTGTTCCATTTTTCTCGCTCGCTGCCATGACGCCATGGCCAATGCCCTTGCTGTTTGGCTGCTGCCTGCCGACTCGGGACTCCCCCCTAGATAGCGGTTAAGTTCCTTGTCATGATAGGGGATAAAGGCGGAGAGCAGGGTATTGGACGCCCCGGGAACTGCAAGCAGTTTCGCCAGGGCGGATGCACCACCACCAGTAACGGCGAGTACAAATTTACCGTCCTGATTATGGATCTGCTGAATGAATTCGTTGTCCAAGTTATTCCTGGCGGATCTATTATTCCGGAGTACTATCTTAGCTTAGCTAATGTGCGAGTTTGTTAGATAATTAAGCCAAAATTGAGTTGCGAGTGTGCAGATGAGATTAATAATATTGATGGTTTGTCTCCTGGCATCGCCAGTATATGGTGAAGATAAAGAAGTGGCTGTGCCGGTACTCACACCCGAAGAGCTGCCGAACTACCAGTTTGAACGGGAGTTGAAAGAAAATCCTGTCATTATCCAGGACCTTTCTGTAGGTCAACAATTTGTCCTCGATACACAGCGACGGGAGATGAAGGATCTGATCACCAGAAGGTTGGGTATCTTAAACTTCAGGCAGCACATTGACGATCTAAAGACAATTCAACAGCTTGTGGATCGGCGGGTTATCAAACCGCGTGAGGTAAGAGAATGGCAGGCAGTGGGTGTTGTCTTTGGTGATATCCTGGCCAATGAATTTGATTTGCATTGGATTAGCTATGAAGACAACCTGGGATTAAGTAAAGCGCTTCGCTGGCAGGAGACCGATAACTATGTTTTCCCGGTGACTATGTTCTCCAGGCGAATCCAGTTTAAGCAGAAGATCGATGCGGCTGCCATGTTTGAGAAGATAAGGCAGGAAGTGATCGCGTTTAAGGAATATGAGCGTCGCAATCTTCGGATTTAACAAGCGCGGAGATATATATCACATGCCCAATATTTTATTCTGAAATCGGGCGATAATCCCAGTAGAATACGTGCAAAGCTGCCAGGTTATTAATACATGATCAAGGAAAGAGTAGTCGCTGTACTGAAATTCTTTGTTGTGGATTCCGTTGTCAACATTATGGGTGACTTGTTTGAGCAACCACCTATTATGTGGGCATTTATCGGCTGGGGTTGGTTGTCAATCCTGGTTATGCTTACCAGTGTGTTTCAAACAATGAGTCAAATCTAAGGACCCGCTAGCAACTCACTCAGATGACTGATGACCCGATCCCCGAATTCGACTGTTGAAACCAACTTGGTTTCGTCACTGGCGGCGATCAGATCAGCAGTGGAATAACCACTTTCAAATACGTTTCTCATCGCATTCCAAACTGCGTCCGCCTCGCTTCTCATACCGAAACTCATTTCCAGCATCATGGCTACAGAACCTATCATCGAATAGGGGTTGGCAATATTCTTACCGGCTATGTCCGGCGCCGAACCATGGGAAGGTTCATAGTAAGCCTTTTCAGGCCCGATGCAGGCAGATGGCATGAGGCCGAGTGATCCCAGGATACCGCCGCCCTGGTCACTTAGGATATCGCCAAACATGTTTTCCATAACCATGACATCAAATTGTCCGGGATTCAGGCACAGGGCTGTGGCAGCAGCGTCAACCAACAGATGGATAACCTCGACATCCTGGAAATCCTCATGGACTTCATCGAGAACCTCGTTCCATAACACGCTGGACATGAGCACGTTGCTTTTATGGATGTTGTGTAATCGTCTCTTGCGTAATCTCGCTTGCTCGAAAGCGACAACAAGGACCTGGCGAATCTGTTCCTCGTCGTACTCAAGGGTTTCGTGAACATAGCGAAGTCCCGCACCATTGATGCCTCGTTTCTTACTGCCGAAGTAGAGTCCACCAACCAGTTCCCGGATAAGTAGAATATCGATACCACCTTTAATCACCTCGGGTTTGAGGGGTGAAAAATGTGCCATGTCTTTACTGAGGAATATCGGGCGGAAATTGGCGAACGTGTTGTAACGTGCTCGTAATGGAAGAATTGCTCCTCGTTCCGGCTGCTCGTCGACTGGTATTTTTTTTGATGCTTCATGGCTGAGGCCGACCGGTCCTTTCAAAATCGCGTCTGCACGGTCACACACTGTTTTTGTTTCATCGGGAAATGCTTTCCCATGGTCGAAATAAGCGCTAGCCCCAAAAGGTGCATTGATGAGTTCAAATGCCACATCACAATGCGCTGCGAGCACATCGAAGACTCGAATTGCCTGTGCCATGATCTCGGGACCGATGGCGTCCCCTTCCAGGATGGCAATTTTGTAGGCGTTGGTCATCGTGTGCTCATTCGACAGCCTTGAGCTGCTCTTGTAAAGTAAAAAGAGCTGGATTTTAACATGCTGCTGATAGCAGAAATCACTTGTAACGGAGGAATGGTCGCCGTTGATCAACCCACGCGTTTTCAACTTCCTGTAATCTGGAATCCAGGGAGGCGAAGTCCAGGCTACTGTCATCAACCCAGTTTCGCAATTCAGGTCCCCCGTTGATCACATCAATCGGAATCCTGTTTGTTTCATATTCATATTCGTGATGTCGCCAGAGGTCATAGTCTGGCTGACAATGCCGCAGACTCTTCAGCATTCCAGCAATCAGGCGAAAGGGTTTGAAACTCGCGTGATCATATCCTGCATAGTCAGTGTGAATCTGGAGACCATGGCACATCTGGCCAGTGTATTTGTGGAACGTAGGCTCAAAGAAGCAGGGGCGAAGATAGGCGCCCTCAAGCCAACCTGGGGCCGCTTCCCGCATGTAAGATAAAACGTCTTCGAGCGGCAAGTCCGGTGAGCCGATAACCTCCAGAGGTATAGTAGTACCACGACCCTCAGACAAAGTGGTTCCCTCCAGGAGCACGGTACCGGGGAAGCACCGGGCCATATTTAAGCCTGCTGCATTTGGGCTGGGATTGATCCATGGTCGTTGGCCGATTGGCCAGCCGAAATTTGGCCCCGCGTCAGGGCTGTAGTCATGCATATCGATTATTCGAAGATCAGCAGGTTTTTCCTGTCTTGAATTGAACCAGCCAGCCAGCTCACCAACGGTAAGACCATGGCGCGTGGGCAACTCGTCACATCCTACAAAACTTTCCTCGCCTGGTTGCAGGAACAATCCGTCTATGGGTCGCCCGGTTGGGTTAGGTCTGTCCAATACCCACAATTCGTTTCCGTGTTTTGCGCAGGCCTCAATAAAATATTTCAACGTCGATATATAGGTATAAATTCTGCAACCAATGTCCTGCAGGTCGTAGAGAATGACATCCAGGTTCTGAATCATTTCACTTGTGGGAATGCGGTGTTCACCATACAAGCTAACGATTGGAATCTGGTGCAATGGATCAAGGTAATCTTCAGACTCGTTCATATTGTCTTGTTTGTCACCACGCATACCGTGCTGTGGACCGAACGCGCAAACGATATTGCAATGCCGATAAATGAGCGAATCCAGCGAATGCAGGTTAGCCGATGTGATGGATGCGGGGTGGGCTACCAGGCCAACCCTTTTTCGGTCGAGTTTGTCCATCAGCTCTGAAGATGCCAATAGCTGGTCTATCCCGAATTTAAAGTTCATAGTTCAGCGATTATTCCTTATGCTTCTACTGTATGCTAACAGTGTGCCGGAATTTCTCTGGTAACGGCAACAAAATGGAGCGATGAAGACAGATGCCAAACTGTGATTATGACCTGTTTGTAATAGGCGTTGGATCAGGTGGTGTTAGGGCGGCACGAATGAGTGCTCAGTATGGCGCGCAGGTTGCAACTGCCGAGGACAGATATATGGGCGGGACCTGCGTCAATGTCGGATGTGTGCCTAAAAAACTGTTTGTTTACGCTTCACATTTTGCTGAAGAATATCACCATGCGGAAGGTTTTGGATGGGGACCTGCGGCTCCGGCATTCAACTGGCAGGTGTTACTGGCCAACAAAAACCAGGAAATAAAGCGACTCAATGGTATTTACCAGGGACTGCTAGACGATGCAGGTGTAACGCACTTTGATGGTCGAGCTCGACTCGTCGACTCGCATCATGTGTCGATCAATGGCCGGGTGGTATCCACTAGGAAAATATTAATCGCGACAGGGAGTTGGCCTTCGGTACCGGAATTTCCGGGGTGTGAGCACGTCATCACTTCAAATGAGGCTTTTTTCCTGCAAACCCTGCCGAAACGCTCCCTGGTGGTTGGCGGTGGTTATATCGCTGTGGAGTTTGCGGGCATTTTCAAGGGAATGGGAGTGGATAGTCACTTATCCTACCGGGGACCACTCTTTCTTCGAAATTTTGACCAGGATGTGAAGGAAGTGGTGCGGGATGAATTAGATAAAAAGGGTGTGCAACTGCATTTTGACAGTGTTGTCGAGAAGATTGAGAAGCTCCCCGATGAAAGCCTCATTGTTTATTTCACTGATGGATCGAAAATTGAGACCGATCTTGTTATGTATGCCACCGGCCGTAAGCCATCTGTTAATGATATTGGTCTCGAAAATGTCAATGTGGACTGTAGAAGCAATGGCGCTATTATCGTTGATGATGAATTTAGAACTTCAGAACCCAGCATATTTGCACTGGGTGATGTCATTGACAAAATTCAATTGACGCCGGTTGCCATAGCGGAAGCAATGGCGTTTGCCAGTACACAGTTCAAGGATGAACCCAGGATTATGGATTATGATGGAATTCCAACCGCTGTTTTCTGCCAGCCGAATATCGGTTCAGTTGGCGTTACGCAGTCGCAAGCTGAGGAATCCTATGATGAGATCGAAGTATTTCGATCCACCTTCCGCCCAATGAAACACACCTTAAGTGGTAGTGACGAAAAAAACCTGATGAAGATCATTGTAGACAAGGCCACAGACCGAGTCGTGGGAGTACATATGGTGGGATCAGAAGCGGGTGAAATCATCCAGGGTATTGCCATTGCCTATAAAGCCGGTGTAACAAAGTCAATCTTCGACTCAACAATTGGTATTCACCCGACCACGGCTGAAGAATTTGTAACCATGCGGGAGCCTGCCGCCTGAATCTCCTCGCGGGTTATTCCACGTTTTCTGGCTGTGGTTGTTCCAGAAGCCTAATAATTTTTTGCACATAGTCAGGATTTGGCTCCAGGGGTTCGATCTTTTCAAAGTATTCTTTCAGGCCATCATCGGTGGCAGGGAGCGGTATTGTTGTACCCCTGTGTATTGAGAAAAATTGACCGTTTTCAATCAGGAGCGCTGCCATGCCACTGCCATGTTGGGATGCTAAACCCACATCGATGGAAATGACACGACCGTTAAATCGCGGAATGACTACGCCACGAGTTGTGGTATGCCCCACAACGATATGCTTGGCCTTGTAATGTTCCAACATATTCAGCAGCGCGGGCAGTTCACTCTCCTCCGGGTTATTCGCCAGGCCCCGGTACCACAGCGGACCTTCTTCAGCATTAGTCAAAGCACCTTCCGGTAGCGGTGTTTTACCAAGTTCTTCAGAAATCGTTTTGTTGATTCCCCTGATAGATAAGAACGGTTGGTGTGGATTGATGCCGCCGTGCACAAAGAGAACATCATTTATCCTGATTACGGTACTATTTTTTCTTACCCAGCTTCCAAGCTCTCCACCCGGCTGCCAAAGCACACGATGCTCAACGTAACCGAGGGGATAGGTCTTCATCCACTGGGTCTTGAATGCGTCGTCTATAATAGTTTCTGACTCATTGGCTGTCATATAGATGATAAATCGCTGGTAGTAATCCGCCTGTCGAGCTTCCGATCTCTTGTCCCTAAGCACAATATATTCCCCGGGGTGGACATAGCGCAGATCACCGTAGATGTTCATTGACTCGTGGTTTCCAATCAGCAAATGAACATAACCCTTTGCCTTGCGTGCTCTTTTCTGCAGCGCTCGCATATCCCGGATGATCTTCAGTGAATCAGGACCACGGTCCGGAATATCACCTGTTTGCACGAGATGTGTCTTTCCACCGATCCATGCGCCGTTATCATCAATTAGTTTTGTCATGGTCATGACGGCACGAAACTGCTCATAGTCACCATGCAGGTCTCCGATGGCGACAATTCTGTCAACTCCTTTCCATGTATCCCTGGCAAGGGTGGAGGCGCTACCCTGGAGTAACAGAAGGACGCTTACAATTTGGAAGATCGTTTTAAAGATCGAAGGCACGGAAATTCTTTGCCTGGCTGTTGCTATTCACTTCTGAGTTTATTTGATAAGGTCGCCTCCGGCTAGAATTTGTTCAGAGGCAGCGCCTGCGGCTAGCCAGTAATAAGAAGCGTGTGCGTCTAGCCTGCGGTTATTTTAACGCCTGCCGCGAAAAGCGCTCGTGGTTAGGCTTCCGCGGCAAAAAGTAAGAAAAGTAAAAACCAGAGGAGATACTTTTTGAACGAAGTGATAGCGAAACTCACCCAGCTACTTATTTTTTTAGATTCATTGCTGGGATCCGCGCTGTATTTTCCATTTCTGCTACTTGGCACAGGTATCTTTTTTACTTTCTATTTGAAATTTCCTCAAATTCGTTTCTTCAATCATGCCTGGAGGATCGTGAGTGGTAAATATGACAAGCCGGGTTCTAAAGGTGATGCAACCCATTTCCAGGCACTTGCAACGGCAATATCCGGCACAGTAGGGACCGGTAATATCGGTGGTGTCGGCCTCGCATTGTACCTGGGTGGTCCCGCTGCATTGTTTTGGATGTGGATGACTGCTTTTTTTGGCATGACAACGAAATTCGTCGAAGTGTCGCTTTCTCACAAGTACCGTGTCGAGGATGAGGATGGGTTTGTTGTCGGTGGACCCATGTACGTGATGGAGCGGCGTCTTAATATGAAGTGGCTTGCTGTGTTTTTTGCAGTGGCAACTGTTATCAGCAGCTTTGGTACCGGCAATATGCCGCAGAGTAATAATATGGCAGCCGGTATAAATTCTACTTTTGGAGTGCCTGAATGGATGACCGGTGCAGTACTGGCAATTTGCCTTGGCCTTGTAATCGTCGGTGGTATCAGGCGGATTATCCAGGTCGCAGAAAAAATAGTTCCCACAATGGCTATTATTTATTTCATCGGCGGACTTGCCGTTATCTTTACCAACCTGGATCAGGTCGGACTATCGCTGATATCAGTGATCCGTGATGCATTTACCGGTTCTGCGGCTGCGGGTGGATTTCTCGGGGCCAGCTTCGCCTACGCATTCAATCGTGGAGTGAATCGCGGCTTGTTTTCAAATGAAGCAGGGCAGGGTAGCGCGCCTATCGCTCATGCCGCCGCGAGAGCCGATGAACCGATTTCTGAAGGTATGGTGTCCATTCTTGAACCTTTCATCGACACCATTCTTATTTGTACGCTGACCGGGCTGGTCATACTTTCATCGGGAGTGTGGACCGAGAAACATGAAAATGTTT
>JAPUGI010000076.1 GCA_027292925.1 Gammaproteobacteria bacterium | reverse complement strand
TCCCATAGATTTCCATGCATTTCATAGAGACCAAACGGGTTCGGTTGATAGCTTCCAACCGGCATTGTTTTGTTGTTCGTTCCATCAAAATTGACTTGATCTTCAGTGATATTTTCACCAAAAGAGTAATCTGTTGTGGTTCCTGCCCGGCATGCATGCTCCCATTCCGCTTCCGTGGGCAGACGAAAATCTTCTTCTGTCATATCACTCAGCCATTGCGCATAAGCTGAGGCGTCATACCAGCTTACTTTCATGATGGGTCGACTTCTCCTTCCCCAACCACAAGCGCCAGGAAGTTTTCTACCGGTTGCTTGAGCAAATCGATCATACTGCTCGAATGTGACAGCATGGCGACCCATGGTGAATTCAGATATTTCTACTTCACCAATAACTTCCCTTGCATCATCGACCCTAATGAACGTGCCTCCATATAGCCTGACCATTTCCACAGCAAGCGAACCATCCGGCATCGAATGTTTCAAGATGACTGGAGATTTTAAGGTACGTTCCATTTAAGTTAGTAAATAGGGCAGTGTATTGGAGAGTCCTGCAAGCGGTTGAACAGCTGAGGTCATGGTCACTTCAATCCAGGTTCTAAAGAATCTAAATGTTCGTAGGCTGCATATGTTTGTATGCGCTTATCTTCACGCGGACCACCCACGGTAAAGTGATAGAGACTTTGCCAGGACTGATCCGTAATGCCCAGCACCTGGTGCATTGCATCATCAAAAAAACAACCGATGCCTGTGCTGCGCATATCGGCAGCTTCTGCCTCTAAATAGAGCAACTGCCCGATCAGACCCGTTTCCCAAAATAATCGGGGATAAAAATAGGCTCCTTTATCCCTAATGTCATCAAATCTTGCCAGCATGCCCAGGGAAAACACGCCATCGGCGGCAATATCTTGATGGCAACTTATTACTTTAGCCTCGTACCTAACATCCTGTGGTGCCAGTAAGTAGAAGCGCATTTTCTCGATGTATCCCTCCTGCGTTTTTTTCCATAAAAAATCGGGGTTAATCGATCGCCGCAACGACGTTTCATGGGATGCATGTCGAACCAGGACATAGAGGCCTGGCTCCAAATCTCTCACTCTGTGAACAAAAAGAAACAATGAAACATTGGGTGTCCAGGGCAAACATTCAAACGGAATAGATTTTTGGTATTGCAGGCGTTGCAGCATGCTGAAAAATGTAGGCCTGTCCATGTCTGTTTCACCATCCATTGACACTGCACTACGACGTTGACGGATAATTTCAAACGCCGTCTTATTACACTGTGGTAGATCACCAGCTTTAGGAGGTAACTTCGAAAGTCTATCAGCGATATTGGCATCTGGAGCTTGCATTTTTTTTGCGGCCAAGGAAACCTCGTCTATGATCGGCCATTTTTGATGACTTTCGCTAAGTTTGTTTATCTTGCCTAGCGGAGCGATATTCTGGAATTTATTGAGGGTATTCGTGGTGACATTTTCTAAAACATGATGCTTCTTTATTTCTATCTCGTCTGTTTTGTTTTTGGGGTAAACAACGACAAGACAGTCCGCATGTTCCGCCTCAGTGCCTGTTTGATCTTCAATACCCAATAAAATAGCAATGGCATTATCCGTCAAACTATCGACCAATTCCGCGCCCCAACCCAGACTGGCGGCTGCAATTGTTACAGCGCCAAGTGCATGTCCAACGTCATGCTGGCAATAACGATATGCTCGTTCTCCATACTTCCATGCCTCTCGCCAGTAAATGGAACTTAGGCCAATTAAAAACCCGTTTTCCTGAATTTGGCCTGCCAATTCTGTCCACAGATGTTTTCCAAAACGTCGGTGTAATTCGAGGGCATGGTAGTAGGAATTATAATGGTAGAGGCCCTCTTTAATGCTCGGTAAGGCTTGTTCCCCAATGATGAGATAGCTTTCTGTTGGATGCAGATTACCGCTAGAAGGGTTCACTCGCAGCGGCCAGGCGACACCATCCGGGATTTTTTTCCAGGCCGATAGGGCCATACTGTAGTAGAACAGTCGGCTTATGGTTTGATAGGTGATAGTGCTCGGAATAACAGGACTGGAAAATAAGTCTCGATAAAGCGGGCCTCGACTGTTATCTCCCTGTTCTAGAGCGATTCGGGGTGCGCCTTCATAGCGTCTAAAAGGATCGGGTTGACTCGCCCAATCCATATACTCTGGTCCACGGGCATATCGGTCCAGGTAATGTTTGGTGCGTTCATGGTAATTTAATACGGTATCAATGGTAGACGTCATGTTTGGTCTTTCTTTAAACCAGTTGCCTTAATCTGGCGTATGGTTAATGTCCTCCAGCGTTAGAGCTTTACAAATGCCTGGCTAAGAAATGTTTGAAAGAGTACGAACCAATCGACTAAGTGCCTTGTCTCCATATCGAAATATCGGCCAGCCGTCGCCGGGCAGAACCGCATCTATTGCGGGCAAGGCAGCAAGATGTTTTAGCGACTCGATCGCACTAATTTTGTTGCTCAATTTCGCATCGGGCAAGAGGCATAATTCTCCAGCCTGATGGCATCGAATTAAGTCGCCGGTAATCAAAGTGCTGTCTTCGAGTAATAACGCAAGCTCACCCGGTGTTTTAGATCCCTCCAACTCGATCACTGTAAGCCCAGGTACAACCTCCTCGCCGTTTCGCAGCCATTGGTCACATGCGATCGGAAAGTCAGCCTTTTCCTGGTTCGGTCCGTACAACTTTGCCCTGGTATCTGCGGCAATTTTCTCTGCATCTCGACAATGATCGCTGTTGGTAATGACAATGAACTCTGCCCCTCCCAGGCTTTCCAGGTGTTGTCGATCGTGCTCGGACATGGGCAACGGATCGATCAACACGTTACCGTCACTTCTCGCCCAAAGCCAACTGTTGAAGTCCAGATTACGTTCCTCGTTAAATTCGGACCAGCTGAACAGATCGTTTCGTTGCAGTAATTTCATGCCAATCTCCCGATCGTAAAAAACCTCTTCTCACTAAGTCATTTCACCCTCTGCGCCGACAATGGCATTCAGGCGAACTTTATGCTTTTCAAGGTTGAAAAACACGAGCAGACCCAGCATGGCTAGATCAATTGCGGCGATGACATAGAAAACCTCATGGAATTCCAGGATCGCATCGAGAGGGCCAATTAACCCGGAACCGAAAGAAAGCGCGAGATTAGACATGGCCATATAAACCGCGAACTGGGAAGCAGCAATCTTTGTAGCGCAAAGATTCATGAACAAGGAGATAGAAGCGATTGTCAGCCACTGGCCAGTAAATCCATAGATGAAAAGCATTGCAATCAACACGTCAGGATTGACCCAATAGTCAACTAGTAGCGCGCTAGTGCCGATGACCAGGATCTTGAATGACAGACCCCAGAACAAAGCCCGTTGTGCCGTGACACGATCAATGGAGGGAGCAACGATGACGCCGAACACGGCAGCAATAATACCTGCTAGCGCTGCCCATTCAGGATAAAAAGTAGCTGAAAATCCCAACTCCTGGGTAGTTAACACCGGCATTGCGGCGCCGAAAATACCCGCTGCCACGCGGTCACCGAATTTGATAACAATCAGCAACAAGCTCATGGGTAGAATCAAGACCTTGATAAGATCGCCAAATATCTTTCCCCACTCAGTCTGCTGCAATTGATGTGATCGCGGAAGTGCTTCTCCTTCTGTCCAGGGGAGTAACCTTTCTCCCCGCCGTTCCCTGAACAGGAGCGGAATGCAGGCAATCAGTGCAACACACAGGGCCATGACCCAGGCAGCGCTGGAAAGCCCGTAGTTTGCTAATAACCATGCGCCCCCAGCAGAAGCGCTGGAAATTCCCAGGGTCTGCCCGCCAAACATAAACGCATTGGTCTGTGCACGTTCGTTTTCGGGTAGCACATCAATGGCGAGGCCATCAACCGCCACATCCTGCCAGGCAGCGCAGAAATTAATGATAAATCCAACGGTTAATATCCAGGTGAAATCATCGTTTCCTAACGAAAGCACCATGCAACCACTAAGAATTCCCAGCTGTGCGCCAAGGACCCAGGGACGACGCCGACCCATTTCGAGAAATGAAAATCGATCCATAATTGGACCGGCGAGGAGTTTCAGGGTCCATGGGAAACTGACTGTGGCCAGGAAAATTCCCACATCGACACTGGAGTAACCTTTCGAAGCCAGCCATGTGGGCAGCGCAACCATAAACAGTCCCCAGGGAAGTCCCTGGGCAGCATAAAGGCCAGCGAATCCTGCCAGACGAAGCGCACGGCTATCTGCCATGACGGGTAGTGTTGTTGAATTCATATCGGCATTAACGGTGGAATATATTCAGGTGGTGTTCTGTCACAAATTTTCTGATCGGTAATTCTTTTTCAAAATATAGCAGATGTGGTCGTGTAATAGACAACCAATGGATGATACGTTGTCCAGACGAGACAAAATACGTACATTAGTCATATTGGTGGATCCCATAACGGAGTAGGGAGATTTTTGATATGTGTGCAGGGGATCGATACTGGGCTGATCACAAAAACAAGATTCTTTAAGCGAGCAAAAACAATGACCGAAACCACCGAAAGGACACGTGCTACTTCGTTGGCAGAAATGGACGAACGGCAAGCGAAGCTGTTTACTGAAGAAAACTTCGCCGAGGCCATGAAGTTTGAACTGAAGCCCACGGATGTTGTGATCACCCCCTATGCAAAATGTGGGACCACCTGGCTTCAGCAAATTGTGCACACACTGCGCACTCGTGGTGATATGGACTTTGATGATATATCGCGGGTCGTACCCTGGATCGAGACAAGTCCTGCCCTGGGTATTGATCTCACCGGGCCTCAAAAAGCTGAGCCGAGAGCTTTTAAAAGTCATCTGGCCGCTGACGCGATTCCAAAAGGCGGGCGTTACATCAATTCAATTCGAAATCCGGGCGATGCATTGATTTCGATGCATAATTTTATGGAGGGTTGGTTTCTTGAGCCAGGCGCCGTTACGCTGGAAGAGCTAGCCAGGGATCGTTTCATTAAAAAAGGTGAATATTGGAAACATCTGCTCTCGTGGTGGCACCGGCGTAACGATCCGGACGTCTTGTTTCTTGTTTACGAACATATGAAAACAGATATCAGGGGAACTATTGAAAGTGTCGCCGAATTTATTGAAATAGAACTGGATGACGAACTCCTGACCATCACAGTAAAACATGCTTCGCTCGACTTTATGTTAAAGCACAAGGATCGATTTGATGATGTGCTAATGAGAACTCTGAGCGAACAAAAGGCAAATATCCCGAAAGGTAGTGATAGCAGTAAAGTGCGGCATGGAAAAGTCGGAGGCAGACTGAGCCAGGAAATAGTGAAAGGATTGGATGAGATTTGGGAAAAGGAAATTACAGGAACTATTGGTTATGGGAGTTATGAGGCCCTTATTGCTGACCTAAATTGAAGATCGAAAAGGCAGGTTATCAGGATCTACATTCCCACCGGTCAGTATCAATCCAACCCTCTTTCCTGAAAACGCCTCCTGGTTACGTAATACGGCTGCGAGTGTGACCGCCGAAGACGGCTCAACAACTTGTTTAAGGCGCGTCCATAGCAGGCGCATCGCATCGATGACTTCCTGCTCCGAAACAAGCAGAACATCGCTGACTTTGTCTCGCATGATGACGAAATTTCTTATACCAACAGTTGTCTGCAGGCCATCACAGATTGTTCTGGGGATGTGCTGTGTCACCAGTTTGCCAGTCTTGAATGATCGGTAGGCATCATCTGCCATTTCGGGTTCTGCGGCATAAATCTTGATAGCGGGGTGAGCCACAATAGCCGATCCCGCTAATAAGCCCCCTCCTCCCACTGGCACGACGAGTGAATCAAGTTCATCCACCTGGGCAAGTAGCTCAAGAGCCGCGGTTCCCTGGCCGGCAATGATCAGGTCATCATCATAGGGATGAACAAAGTGAGCACCGGTATCCAGGACCACTCGCTCCAAAGTATCTTCCCTTGCCTTTAATGTAGGTTCGCACTCAATAATCTCCGCGCCGTAAGCAAGAATGGCTGACTTCTTTACCTGCTTTGCATCATTAGGCACGACGATGTACGAGCTTATGCCGCGAAGCTGAGCCGCTCTCGCCAATGCAGCGCCGTGATTTCCGGAAGAATGTGTTGCAACTCCGTTTTTCGCCCGCTTCTCTGGAAGAGAAAACACTGCATTGACTGCGCCACGAGACTTAAATGCGCCCGCTTTTTGTAGGTTTTCGCATTTGAAAAACAGGTTACAGCCAACAATATTATCAAGGCGCTCACTTCGCATCACTGGTGTTTTGTGAATATAGGGCGCTATCCTCGCATGGGCCGCTGTAACATCTTCAATTGAAACCATCAGTTTTGATTTTCAATCTTTGCCCAGGTGTCTCGCAAACCAACAATACGATTGAAAACCAGCTTGTCTGGTGAAGAATATTTACTGTCCAAACAAAAATAACCTTCCCGTTCAAACTGTAATTGCTGCCCCACGACCGCGGATTCAACACTCTGTTCCACAAAACCTTGTTTGATCGTCAGGGAATCCGGATTAATCAGGTCATGGTAATCTCTATCGCTGGCATCTGGAAAATCGATCGTAAACAGGGGTTCATACAACCTGATCTCCGCCGGATGGCACTGAGTAGCTGAGACCCAATGCACAACGCCTCGCACTTTGCGTCCTTCTGGGTTTTTGCCGAGCGTATCGGGGTCATAAGAACATCGAAGTTCTACAATTTCGCCGCCATCATCCTTGATTATTTCATCTGCCTTGATGACATAGGCATTACGAAGGCGAACCTCGCCACCTGAAACCAGGCGTTTGTATTTGCGGTTGGCCTCTTCGCGAAAGTCCGCCTTGTCAATATAGAGTTCCCGGGTGAAGGGAACTATCCTGGTTCCCATGGATTCATCTTTTGGGTGATTGGCTACGGTCAGATTCTCGACCTGCCTTTCTGCGTAATTGGTAATCACCACTTTAATCGGGTCAATCACGCCCATGACCCGCTGCGCTGTGCCTTCCAGATCCTCACGCAAGCAACTTTCTAGGAACGCCAACTCAACATTGTTCTCACTTTTTGTAACACCGATTCGTCTGCAGAAATTGCGTATGGCAGCAGGTGTATAACCACGACGCCGCAGACCAGCAATGGTCGGTAAACGAGGGTCGTCCCAACCATCTACCAGGCCCTCTTCCACGAGCAGTTTCAGCTTTCGCTTACTCATCATCGCGTATTGTAGATTCAACCTTGAAAATTCAATCTGCTGGGGATGGACATTTATCGCAATCTCATCCAGCACCCAATCGTAGAGTGGTCTATGGTCCTCGAATCCGATATCACACAACGAGTGAGTAATACCTTCAAGGGAATCTGAGAGGCATTGCGTATAGTCATACATGGGATAGATACACCAGGAATCACCCGTCTGGTGATGTTCAGCATGGCGAATACGATAAATTGTGGGGTCACGCATGTTGATATTAGGCGATGCCATATCAATTTTTAAACGCAGCACATGCTCGCCATCCGCGAATTCACCTGCGCGCATGCGTTTGAACAGATCCAGGTTTTCTTCCACCGATCGATCCCGGTAGGGACTATTTTTACCAGGTTCAGTCAGCGTCCCACGATAACTCCTGATTTCATCCGCACTCAGGGAGTCAACGTACGCCTTGCCTTCATTGATGAATTGCACTGCAAACTGGTGTAGCTGCTCAAAATAATCCGATGCGTTGCGCACTTCAAGCCATTCAAATCCAAGCCATGAAATGTCCCGCTTTATGGCTTCCATATACTCAGCATTTTCTTTCAGCGGGTTTGTGTCATCGAAGCGAAGATAGGTTGAACCGCCAAAATCCTTCGCCATACCAAAATTCAGGCAGATGGCCTTTGCATGACCAATATGTAAATACCCATTCGGTTCAGGTGGAAACCGAGTAATCACCTGGCCGCTATTCTTCCCGTCAGCGACATCCTGTTCAATGATGTTGCGGATAAAATTCGCAGGATACTTTTCTACAGTTTCATTCATAACGACTTCTTCTTAGTACGAGCTATAAACGAGAGAAATCCTTCGGCTACGCTCAGGATGACCGTCACGGCAATTCATTTACAAGCCATTCTTAGGACAGCATGGCGGCGCTACAGGTGATCAACACCATTGTCAGCAGCAACCATTTTAACGTGTTTTGGCTGACGTTGATGGCGAATCGGACGCTGACCAGAGCACCGGTGACGGTTCCTACCGCCAGTATCAGACCGGGAACCCACGATACCTGGTCTCGAAATACAAATACCAGGAGTGCTACACCGCTGAAGATACCAGTGCAAACTGCCTTCAGTGCGTTGGTGCGCACCAGGTCATAGCGTAGACTGCCTGCCAAGGCAGCGATCAGGATAAAGCCAACCCCGGCCTGCACGAATCCGCCATAGATGCCAGCTAAAAACAATGCGGCTATTGCAGAGGGCGTATCCCGAAGTTTCCTGACCAGGGTCCCCTCCGGAGGGCTCAGTGTATCTGGCTTTACCAGCATAATCACTGCCAACAGCACCATGGAACCAAGCAGTGTCGGTTTCAACAACCAAACTGGTAAATAAGACGCCGCCAGGGATCCAATCAGTGCACCGGCTAACGTCGGCACCAATATTGGACCCACTGCAGACGAATCCAGTCGACCATAATCGCTAAACCCCTTTGCACTGGTGACCGATTGCAGGAAAACACCCACACGGTTTGTCGCATTAGCAATATCCGCAGGCATCCCCAGCATCATTAACGCAGGCAAGGTCAACATCGAGCCACCGCCTGCGACCGTGTTTACAAAACCACCGAGTAATCCAGCAACAAGCAGAATGATTAATGTAGTGAGGTCATAATCCAAGAATTATCTACCAGCGAGAAAAGTAGCGAATGGTATAGATGGTCCGGCTAAAGTCAAACTAGTGCGGAGGTACACCGCCTCGAAGTTCGTGGATGACAATCTCCGGTGGACAGTTGAATCTCACATTCACCAGCGCAGTGCCAATGCCCCGGCTGGTATAGCCCTGCATCTGCTTGAATTGCCAGGTGCCTTTACCTACCTGGCGACCACACTCAATATTCAATTTCGGGGCGAAGCCGTTGGGCAGACAGATCTGTCCACCATGGGTGTGACCAGCGACATAAAAATCAACGCCCGCATAGGCGGCCTGGCGGTATTGCTCCGGGCTATGATTGAGCAGAAGTACCAGCTTTCCTTCTGTCCCAGCCAGCGCCTTCTCCAGGTTGGATAATCGAAACCGGTGATAGTCATCCACACCGGCTATAACGATTGAGGACGATGCGCGGTCAATTGATACGGATTCATTCAACAACACCCTGATACCGAGATCTTCCATCCAGGGCACCATGAATATGGAATCATGATTGCCCAATACGGCAAGGATATCGGTGTTTATGGCTTGTCGAAGCTGCTGCATTTCCGGTTTTAACCCGGGAGAATCGGAATAATCGAGACTATAGTCGCCGGTGAATATGCACAGGTCATATTCAAGTCCATCCAGCGCCTGTAAAAGCGTCGGTACCAGCTCAGCGTTGCAGCCAAGATGCAGATCTGTCAGGTGTAGCAGCCGAAATCCTTCAAATACTTCGGGTAGCCGCTTGAAATAAACAACATTCTCGTTTACCTCAAAGGCTAACGAATTGGCGGCACCCCTGGACCACAATTGGAACAGCCGCAGCAGCGTCTTAAGTATGCTGGCGATCGGCAGAACTTCTTCCAGATCCCTGTGCCGATAAGGGTCGCGGAAGGTTTCGGTCTCGCGCAACACGCGCTGGGACAAGTGATAGATACCCATCCGATCCCCGAATCGGCTCACCAGTTCCGGATCTAATGTAGATTCTAGATCATCATTCATGGATTCAGTACAGCATCTAAAAACAATAAATTCAATAGGTTATATGGGATTCCTAATGTTATAGATGATCGAAGGACACTGATAGGTGAAATACTGACTGGCTCGCTGGAAAGCACTCCCTGCCCCTACCAGAATCCCATAGCCATCAGCACCGGCTACATCATCTACCTCGTATCCCAGCTCAATATAGGTTCGACCAACAAATAACGGGACAATCGCCCTTGTGATTCTTACGAGACTCTGCGGAAACGTTAGCACATAAACAGTTCCGGTGAAGTGGTCAACCAAAAAAGGACTTGCGTTTGACAACTTTGAAGTTATGATTACGGCGATGAAAAATTCTGACAATAAACTTTTTATAGGCCCGGCTGGAATGTTCGATGCGTTAGCGACGGACGGATTTTGGCTGGGCTACTACTATATCGTCGATAGTTAGATCGCTCGCAGAACATTCGGGCGGTTAATCCGCCTACAAGGAAACCCCGATAGGCGGAAGCAATCGGGGTTTTTTTTGTAGTTGAGAAAATTACTGCAATATAAACAGTTGGATCTCTGTGACGACGAATCCGGATGACGATTGGCGAAAAAACGGGAATGGAAAAGGAAGATGACTGAACTAAAAGTGGACGATATCAACGTGTTAAGCGAAGAAACCCTGATTAACCCAAATAAGTTGAAGGAGGAAGTACCGGCCACTGACAATGCGCTGGCGACTGTGTCGAACGGCCGCCTGGCTATAAAGAGGATACTGGCAAGGGAAGACCCGAGACTGATTCTTATTGTTGGTCCATGCTCCATTCACGATACCAGTGCAGCCATGGATTACGCCGCCCGACTCAAGTCGTTGGCAGATGAAGTTTCTGACACCTTGCTGCTTGTCATGCGCGTTTATTTTGAAAAGCCGCGTACCACCGTTGGCTGGAAAGGATTCATCAACGATCCATATATGGATGATTCCTTTAACATTGCCGAGGGGTTACACCTGGGTCGCAAACTACTGGTTGATCTTGCAGATATGGGGCTCGCCACTTCTACCGAAGCACTGGACCCTGTTTCTCCGCAATACCTGCAGGACATGATCTGTTGGAGTGCGATCGGCGCGCGGACCGCCGAGTCGCAAACCCACCGGGAAATGGCCAGCGGCCTGTCCTCGGCGGTCGGCTTCAAAAACGGTACCGATGGAGGATTGGAAGTTGCTATCAATGGATTGAAATCAGTATCTGCGCCACACCGCTTCCTTGGAATCAATCACCAGGGTGAGGTTGCAGTTATTCACACTCGCGGTAACAGTCACGCACATATTGTGCTTCGCGGAGGAGGAGGCAGACCCAACTACGATTCAGTCAGCGTGTCCATCTGCGAGCAACAATTGCATGAAGCCGGTGTTGAAGCGAACATCATGATCGATTGCAGTCATGCAAACTCAAACAAGGATCCAGGATTACAGCAACTGGTCATGAACAATGTGGGTAACCAGATACTGGAGGGTAATGAGTCAATTATCGGCTTGATGGTGGAGAGTAATATTGGTTGGGGCAATCAATCCATACCGGATAACCTTGATGACCTGCAGTATGGTGTTTCAGTGACAGATGCGTGTATTGATTGGAAAACCACAGAAATCATGATTCGCAATCTGCGCAACAAGGTGAAGGGAGTACTCGCGGCACGACAGATTCCCAGTGGGAATCAGATTACTGAAAAGACTGCCTGAGCCAGGAAACCTCTGATCAACTACTCTCTGCGCGACTAGTGGCAAAGTTTGTTAGTAGTAAGCATTCTCTGTATTGGTGTGATCGGTCACATCACGAATGGCTTTGAGCTGTGGAAGCTGCTCAAGTAGTGTTTTTTCAACCCCGTCTTTCAGGGTCACATCGACCATTCCACAGCCCTGACAACCGCCGCCAAATTGCAGCACAGCGATTTCGTCGTCAACGACTTCCACAAGGTTGACCATTCCACCGTGAGAAGCAAGCGACGGATTTATCTGGCTGTGGAGAACGTAGTTGATTCGATCTTCCAGGGGACTGTCTTCTGATACTTGCGGTACTTTGGAATTGGGCGCCTTGATCGTTAGTTGGCCACCCATTCGATCTGTCGCATAGTCAACAGTGGCATCGACGAGAAACTTTTTGCTGCGGTCATCAATCCAGCAGACAAACTTTTCATATTCCACACGCTCATCTTCAGCCATTTCCTCGCCTGATTGGCAATAGGCGATGCAGGTTTCAGCCATAGGCGTACCCGGATCGGAGATAAAGATGCGAATACCAACATCATCGCCTTCCTGTTTTGACAGGAGCTCAAGCAGGTATTCTTGCGCGGACTCGGTAATTTCGACCATGGAATTTCAGATGCATAAGGTTAATGACTAAAGTTTACTTGAAAGCTGCCGATCTTTCTATCTAATGCCACTACTAAATCGCTTTAACCCCTTAATATACAAGGGTTTATCACTTCTTCTTCTTACATGAAAGGGCTTCATATACAGCGTCAATGATCTTCAGATTCCGATGCTATCGATACTGATAGACTAGCGGCTAATCAGATATTACCCGTCAAAATGAACGTCGTCGCCCCTACTAATCTACTCGCACAACAGCTGCAACAGAGAATTCTGGTGAAGGATGGCGCTATGGGAACCGCTATCCAGGACCTGCACCTGGAGGAAGCCGCTTATCGCGGTGAACGGTTCAAGGATCATCCGGTCGATCTCAAAGGCAACAACGATATCCTTGTCCTCACCTTGCCAGAAGTCGTCAAGGGTATTCACCTCGACTATCTTCACGCCGGTGCCGACATCATTGGAACCAATACCTTTACCGCTAATGGTGTATCCCAGTCGGATTTCGGCGCCGAACATCTGATTTATGAGCTGAATATGGAGGCTGCGCGGATAGCCAAAGCCGCAGCTACCGAAGTCACGCTTGAGGACCCGGGGAAACCCAGGTTTGTCGCAGGTGCGATTGGACCCACGACAAGATCTGCAAGCCTTTCTCCCGATGTTAACGATCCCGGCTTTCGCAGTGTCACCTTTGACGAACTGGTCGAAGACTATCACGAAGCGATACGCGGCCTGGTCGACGGTGGTGTCGATATTATTCTGATTGAAACTATTTTTGATGTCCTTAATTCCAAAGCAGCGATCTTCGCCACACTCAGTCTGTTTGAAGATCGTGGTATTGAGTTACCCATTATTATCTCAGGTACAATTACTGACGCCAGTGGTCGCCTACTATCCGGACAAACAACAGAAGCTTTCTGGGCTTCCATTAAACACGCCAACCCAATCTGTGTCGGCTTTAACTGTGCTCTTGGTGCAAATGACCTGCGCACCTATGTGGAAGAAATTTCCAGGATCGCCAGTTGTTATGTCAGTGCTTACCCAAACCGGGGATTGCCCAATGAGTTCGGTGAGTACGACGAGGCTGTCGAGACGATGGTCGATTGCATGGAGGAATATCTGCAAAGCGGACTCGTCAATATTATCGGCGGATGTTGCGGTACCACAATGGAACATATACGTGAATTTTCTCGAATCGCCAGGAAATATCCGGTTCGAAAGATCCAGGACCAGAGTAAAGAATGTGTATTGAGCGGTCTGGAACCCTTCCGCATTAAAAGCGATTCCCTGTTCATCAATATCGGCGAAAGGACCAATGTCACTGGTTCGGTCAAGTTCGCAAAACTAATTCGTGAAGAGAATTATGAAGAGGCACTACACGTTGCACAGCAACAAGTGAACAACGGTGCCCAGATGATAGATATCAATATGGATGAAGGCATGTTGGATTCAAAGGAAGCGATGGTTCACTTCCTCCACCTGATCGCCAGCGAACCGGACATCAGCCGTGTGCCTGTAATGGTTGACTCTTCCAAGTGGGAAATTATCGAGGCAGGCCTAAAATGCCTGCAGGGCAAATCCATCGTCAACTCTATTAGTCTAAAAGCTGGAACTGAAGAATTTAAAGCTCGCGCTCGCCTCTGTATGAAACATGGCGCTGCCGTTGTGGTTATGGCCTTTGATGAACAGGGCCAGGCAGACAACCTGCAACGTAAGCAGGAAATCTGCAAACGATCTTATGATGTTCTGGTCAACGAGGTTGGATTCCCGGCGGAAGATATTATATTTGACCCCAACGTATTCGCTGTAGCGACGGGAATAGAACAACACAACCTTTATGGCAAAGATTTCATCGACTGCTGCCGTTATATCAAGGAAAACCTGCCAGGCACAAGCATATCTGGCGGCATCAGTAATGTGTCTTTCTCCTTTCGTGGTAACAACAAGGTGCGGGAGGCGATTCACGCGGTATTCCTTTATCACGCGATCAATGCCGGACTCACTATGGGCATAGTGAACGCCGGTCAACTGGCCATCTATGAAGAAATACCCGAAGAACTCAGGGAACGAATCGAAGATGTAATTCTGTACCGACGGAAAGATGCGACAGAAAGGTTACTGGAAACCGCACTGCAGTTCGCAGGACAATCGACGAAAACCAGCGTTGACGATCTATCCTGGCGCGAATCAACTGCAGAAGAAAGACTGTCTTATGCTCTGGTCAAAGGCATCAACAAGTTCATTGTTGAAGACACCGAAGAAGCGAGGTTGCAGTTCGAGCGCCCTATCCAGGTCATTGAAGGACCATTGATGGATGGCATGAACCATGTAGGGGATCTGTTTGGCGCAGGCAAGATGTTCCTGCCTCAGGTTGTAAAAAGCGCCAGAGTGATGAAACAGGCTGTTGCACACCTGGTGCCATTTATTGAGGCAGAAAAAGGAGAGGGAAGGACATCCAGAGGCAAGATCCTGATGGCCACTGTAAAAGGAGATGTGCATGATATCGGTAAAAATATCGTTGGCGTGGTCCTGCAATGCAACAACTATGATGTCATTGACCTCGGTGTCATGGTCCCGGCGGATAAGATTCTGAAAACTGCGATCGAGAAGGAGGTAGACATCATTGGCCTTTCCGGCCTCATCACACCCTCTCTCGACGAGATGGTGCATGTGGCTTCTGAAATGCAGCGACTGGACATCTCCCTGCCACTTCTAATCGGCGGCGCTACGACCTCAAAAGCGCACACGTGCGTTAAGATTGAACCCCATTACGACAATGATGCAACAGTATATGTGACTGATGCATCGCGAGCCGTGGGCGTGGCTACCAAACTAATGAGCGACGAATTGAAATCTGATTTTTGTACGGAAATTCGTGCCGAGTATGAAAAAGTCAGGGAACGCAATAAGAAAAGAAAACCAAAAGGCAAAACACTTACCTATGCAAACGCGGTAGAAAACAAACACGTCATTGACTGGTCAGGATATACACCGCCAGTACCAAAATTTTTAGGTACTCGGGTCATAGACGACATCCCCCTTGAAGTCCTCATCCCCTATATTGATTGGACTCCCTTTTTCATTACCTGGGAGCTGGCAGGAAAATACCCGAAAATTCTGCGAGACCCTGTTGTCGGCGAAGCAGCGAGGAATTTGTTTAGTGATGCAAAAACAATGCTAGAAGAGCTTGTCGCCAACAAGAAAATCAAGGCAAGCGCGGTCATCGGTTTCTGGCCAGCTAACAGCATCGATTCAGATGACATACTGGTTTACACGGATGAGACACGCAGCAAGGTGTTAACCCGGTTACATCATTTAAGACAGCAAATGGACAAGCCAAGCAGGCAGCCTAATTTTTGTTTATCTGACTATGTCGCTCCTTCCTGTACAGGCACAAACGATTATGTTGGTGGTTTCGCAGTGACCGCGGGTCTCGGCGTGGAAAAACTGGCCGCAAGCTTTGAGGCAGATAAAGATGACTACAACGCCATACTCTTGAAAGCACTGGCCGACAGGCTAGCAGAGGCACTTGCCGAACATATGCACGAGCAGGTACGACAAGAATATTGGGGTTATGCTGCGAGCGAACATCTAAGCAATGTGGACCTAATCAAGGAACACTACACCGGCATCCGCCCCGCCCCCGGTTACCCTGCCTGCCCGGACCATACGGAAAAAGCGAGTCTGTTTGAGCTTCTTGATACTTCCAAAGCGACTGGCATCAACCTGACGGAACACTTTGCCATGATACCGGCTGCTTCTGTCAGCGGTTTTTACTTTTCACATCCGGATTCAAGATATTTTGGAATTGGAAAAATTGACAAGGACCAGGTTGAAAGTTACGCCACCCGAAAAAATATCACGGTTGCAGAAGCCGAACGCTGGCTTTCTCCGGTTCTGAAATACAAATAGTCAGTGCAAGAATACCGTCTGTTATAATTGTTGGATTCGAATTAATTAACTCTCACTGATATCCAGGGTCTTCGTGCCGGGCGTCTCCTTGCAGCAGACTCGAGGCCACGATGGCCGAGGGTCAGGCCCCATGGACGGGTGGGGACGCCGAGGCTCACGCCGGTGTGGCAAGGAGACGCCCGGCACGGTGACAATCTCCGGACAAGATAACAGGGCATGCATGCAATAGTGATTGAAAATGGATCAACAAGATGACAACCCAGAATCAGGTAAGGCTCCCAATGCTTTTGAAGTTGCCCTCAGTGTGATTGCAGCTGCACTTGGAGTGCAGAGCAGCAAGAATCGCGAGCGGGATTTTACTCACGGTAACCCGATTGTCTTTATCTTAGCGGGGTTTGTTTTTACCGTCCTGTTTGTCCTCACCATCGTGGGGGTTGTGTATCTGGTGTTGTAGTAAAGAATGAGATTCATAACCAAAGATCGCAAGACGCTGCTATACGTTCTTGCCGCGGCGAGTCCTATTGCGTTTGCAGTCTGGCAAACCCTGCTCAATAACTATGTCATTGAAGTGGTCCACTTTACTGGCAAGGAAATTGGCTTTCTGCAAAGCATCCGGGAAGTACCCGGTTTTCTGGCGTTCACCGTGCTGTGGGTGCTGCTGATTGTGCGGCAACAGAACCTCGCCATCGTTAGCCTGATATTACTTGGCCTGGGCACCGCTGCCACCGGTGTGTTCTCTTCAGTAATTGGCCTTTATATCACCACCGTCCTAATGTCGATCGGATTTCACTTCCTGGAAACCATGCAGACATCACTCAGCCTTCAGTGGCTGGCAAAGAATGAAACGGCAAAGGTGTTGGGTAAGATTATCAGTGTTCGTTCAATCGCTACACTGACAGTGCTCGGCAGCTTATATCTCGGATTGCAATTTTTCCAACCTAACTACACATGGATTTACGCATTTGGTGGTGGAGCCGCTGTTTGTATCGGCATTTACTGTTGGGCAGCGTTCCCTCATTTCAAGGACGATGTGGTTCAACGTAAGGAGTTGTTCCTGCGCAGGCGGTATTGGCTTTTCTACGTACTGACATTTCTTGCTGGGGCGCGACGCCAGATTTTTACAGTCTTCGCTGGTTTCCTACTAGTACAGAAGTTCGGCTTTCCCCTCGAGAAGATGGTTCTGCTGATACTCATAAATTCTGCTATCAACATCTGGCTCGCTCCAAGAATTGGGGCATTGATTGGATTTATCGGGGAGCGCAGGGCATTGACGCTTGAATATGTGGGCTTAATTATCATTTTTCTCAGCTATGCCATGGTCGAAAATGGCAACCTGGCCATTGCCCTGTACATACTCGACCATATATTTTTCTCAATGGCGATCGCGATTAATACCTATTTCCAGAAAATCGCGGACCCCGCTGACATCGCCGCGACTTCAGGTATCAGTTTCACCATCAACCACATTGCAGCCGTTGTATTACCTGCGGCACTCGGATTGATATGGATTATCAATCATAGCGCTGTATTTGTGGTGGGTGCATTAATTGCGCTCGGCTCATTAACGCTGGTGCAACTGATTCCAGATGCACCCAGTGTGGGAAAGGAAACGCGCTGGCCAGCTAAGGGCGCTGTTCAGCCCGCATGATTCACATTCCAGACAACCAGAAGATGATCGCCAGGACCGGGATTATTACCAAGGCTATGGCGGCAATTGCGTCCACGAAACCATCATCATCGGTGCTCTTAGTTGTAGTCTGTTCGTCGTCACTCATAGATACATCCCGCTGGTAGCCGAATACATTATACTTTTCATCACCTGCCTTCGCCATAGAACAGAGCCAATCAGCTGAAAAGAGCCCTCAGCTCAAAAGAGCCATCAGCTTAAAAGAGCCCTCAGCTCAAAAGAGCCATCAGCTGAAAAAAGTATCAGTATTTAACCTGATGTACTTTTCCCTGTATCCTGTTTCATTCATTTCTAACAGCAGTTGTCCATGGAAACCGATCCGTTAGTCTTTTCCTTTTTCCTGATTTTTACTTCAGCTGCGGTTCTGGCAACAATAGCGCTTTATACGAAACAACCCTTGATTGTGGCTTACATTGCTGTTGGCATAATCCTCGGCCCATCAGCCACTTCACTGATTGATAACCCGGAACTGATAAACAGCATCGCCAAATTTGGCATCATTTTCCTGTTGTTTTTGCTGGGATTGGACATGCAGCCGTCCAAGCTGGGCAAAATGCTTAAAAACTCCCTACTCGTTGGGGTCACCAGCTCGGTTGCATTTTTTGCCATAGGTTTTCTTATCTCATTCATGTTCGGCTACTCACCTACCGAACGAATCATCATTGGCGTTGCCATGATGTTTTCCAGCACGATCATTGGCATCAAACTCTTGCCCACAACGATATTGCATCATCGCCACAGTGGTGAGTTGGTGGTCAGCTTGCTTTTAATACAAGACATGATCGCCATCATTGTGCTGTTGGTTATATCCGGAGGGTTTCTTGATTTCACAGGTGCATCGAAAGTTATTCGAGTGTTGATCAGCCTGCCACTGATCATCATATTCGCTGGTTTATTCGTCAGGTTCGTATTGCTGAAGCTGCTAGCAAAATTTGACGCCTTCCATGAGTACATTTTCCTAATCGCTATTGGCTGGTGCCTCGGCCTTGCCGAGATTGCCGAGCTCGCCGGTCTGTCTCTGGAAATCGGCGCTTTTATCGCCGGGGTTTCTATCGCGACCAGTTCGATCTCAATGTACATCGCTACAAACTTGAAACCTTTGAGGGATTTTTTCCTGATACTGTTCTTTTTCTCCCTTGGTGCGAGTTTTCAGCTCGATCTGCTAGGAGACGTCATTGTCCCCGCTATCCTGCTGGCCGGGTTAATCCTGGCATTGAAGCCAGTGGTGTTTCGGTACCTGCTTTCTGGGGTCAGTGAAACGGTGCCGTTAGGCTGGGAAATCGGGTTCCGGCTAGGGCAGATAAGCGAGTTTTCGTTGTTGATTGCCTTTATTGCGACCGCCGAGGCACTAATCAGCCAGAATGCCTCGCACCTGATCCAGGCGACTGCCATTCTGACGTTCCTGATTTCCTCTTACATTGTAGTGTTTAAATATCCGACGCCTATCGCCGTATCGGATAGGCTCCGCAGAGATTGACACGCAGCGTCATCCCCTGTCCTGCCTGTCCTGAGCGACCCGACCGGGGTCGCGCACGACGGAGCCGAAGGAACTCGCGAGAAAGGAACTCCTCACTACTAGTGAACCACCAGGGTCCGTCCCTAGACCTGGCCTGCAAAAATGGCATCGACTGCATCCG
>JAPUGI010000075.1 GCA_027292925.1 Gammaproteobacteria bacterium | reverse complement strand
TTGCTGTACGCTGATTACAAGGGTGGCAGGAAGCCCACACCCGAGCCCCTATTGGATGGTATACCAGCCATGGAAAGACGTTTTGAGAGGCTGGGTATCCAATCGTTTTCGTTGCCGAACTATGAAGCGGATGACGTTATCGCGACCCTTGCCGCCGGCATTACCAGCGCCGGAGGTGAAGCCATTATTCTTTCCACTGACAGGTCGCATTTGCAGTTACTCGGTGGTGGTGTGCGTATCTTCAATCACTTTGACCAGACTGAATATCTGGAAACGGATGTCGTGAGCCGTTACGGTGTGAATGTCTCGCAGTTAACCGATTACTGGGCGTTAACAGGAGACAGCAGCAACAATATCAAAGGTGTGCCAAAGATCGGCAAGAAATCAGCGGCGGAACTGCTGAATCGATATGCTTCTCTTGAAGAAATATTGAGCTCGGAAGAAGAGGACGGGAAGGTTCATCGTGTACAGGCGGATGCTTCTCTTGCGCGTCGATGTAAACAGCTGGTGACGTTGAAGCTGGATGTTGAACTCGGCATAAACCTGCGGACCTTTCGACTGACTTCTGCTGGTTCAGTGTAGAATGCGTCCCTTTGGGAAGGTTCAGGCGACCCGGCGTGTTTAAAGAGATAAGCTGTTTCAAAGCCTACGACTTGCGCGGGCGGATACCGGATGAAATCAACGAAGACATTGCCTACAGGGTAGGGCGTGCGTACGCCACATGGCTCCGACCAGCCAGGGTGGTGGTAGGTCACGATATTCGGTTGTCCAGCCCCGGTATGTGTCATGCACTGGTTGGCGGGCTTCTGGACAGTGGTGTGGATGTTTTCCATATCGGTGAGTGTGGTACTGAGGAAATTTACTTCGCCACGTCACAGTTTGAGATGGATGGTGGCATTGTTGTCACTGCGAGTCATAACCCGAAAGATTACAACGGCATGAAACTGGTTCGTGAAGAATCCAGACCCATCAGTGGTGATTCCGGCCTTAATGAAATCAAAGCCCTGGCAGAAGCTAACGAATTTGAGCCGGTCTCAAAACGTGGCACGCTGATGACCCTGGATCATCACGCCGCCTACTGTGCAAAGTTACTGAGTTACGTGGATATTGCAGACCTTAAGCCCCTTAAGGTCGTGGTCAATGCCGGTAACGGTGGCGCCGGGGCGGTTATAGACAGGATCGAGAAATTCCTGCCGCTGCAATTCATCAAGATCCATCATGAGGCGGATGGTAACTTCCCCAATGGCATCCCAAACCCTTTATTGCCTGAAAATCGTGCATCTACCATCAATGCGATTAATGAACATCAAGCGGATCTCGGCATTGCCTGGGATGGTGACTTTGACCGGTGTTTTTTCTTCGATGGTAACGGTCGGTTTATCGAGGGTTACTACATTGTGGGCCTGTTGGCGGAAGCTTTTCTTGAGCGGGAGAGTGATAACAAGATCATTCATGATCCCAGGCTAACCTGGAACACCATCGATATTGTTAACCGTAATGGCGGAACCGCAGTGCAGAGCAAAACCGGCCACGCCTTCATCAAGGAGCGAATGCGGCTGGAGAATGCCGTCTATGGCGGCGAGATGAGCGCGCATCACTATTTTCGTGATTTTTCCTATTGCGACAGTGGTATGGTGCCGTGGCTGTTGGTCGTCAGCCTGATGAGTACAAAAAACAAGACACTCGCTGACCTGGTGGATGAGAGGATGTCATTATTTCCTGTGAGCGGGGAAATCAATAGACGAATCGATGACGCGGCGGTTGTACTGGCGACTATCGAGGACCGATATTCACCAGAATCCATCAGTATCGATCACACCGACGGACTTAGCATGGAATTTGATGATTGGCGATTTAACGTGCGCATGTCCAACACCGAACCCGTGGTTCGGTTGAATGTTGAATCACGAGGTGACCTGGAACTGATGCAGGACAAAACTAAAGAAATCTTAAAGTTGATGGGTGGTCGCCAGCCATGAGCCAGATCAAAGCAAATGGCATAGACATCGAATACGAAGAGAAGGGGGGCAGGCGCGACGATACCCTGATCCTGGTCAGGGGTTTAGGTACCCAGCTGATTGACTGGCCGTCAAGTTTTGTTGATTCTCTGGTGGCGGGAGGCTTTCATGTCGTCTGTTTCGACAACAGGGATGTTGGCTTATCGCAAAAATTTGATGGCCCTGGCGTACCTGATTTGGGTGTTGTTATGAATGGTGATGAACAACTTAGCTACACCTTGCAGGATATGGCAGATGATGTGGTCGGTATCATGGATACCCTCGAAATAGATAAAGCACATGTGCTCGGCATTTCAATGGGCGGGATGATCGTACAGGTGTTGGCAGCAACCCATGGAGAAAGATTGCACAGTATGATGTCGGTTATGTCATCCAGCAGTCGTCCCGGACTACCGGCAGCATCACCGGAAGCGATGGCAACCCTGTCGGCGCAACCTGATCCCGATGGAGGAGATGATGGAAAAGATCAACTTACCGCAGAAGGACTGGAGATTTGTGGTAGCCCTGGCTATCCGCAATCCCTCGATGAAAGGTTGGCTATCGCCAGGCGCAGGCGGGAACGTAATTACAATCCGGCTGGCGTTGCGAGACAATTCGCCGCTGTAGC
>JAPUGI010000074.1 GCA_027292925.1 Gammaproteobacteria bacterium | reverse complement strand
TACTATTATTTGGTTGTGCAACATCAACAGGCGTTATACCCACTGGTCCAGACACCTATACTATAACGACAGATAATAAAGTAGGAGCAGGAGTGGCAGCAATTAAAATAAGAGCGATTCAAGACGCAAAGGCTTATTGTGCTTCTTCAGGAAAAAAAATGAAGCCAGTAACAACAAATCTATCCCGTCAAAAGAATTTTGTTGGTAACAAAACTCTAACTTATAAATTTACTTTTAGGTGCCTTGCCACTGGTGATGAAGATTAAAAGAGACCGAATCCAGAATAAGCCCACGATATTGTTATAGAGAATAAATAAGGTTCATAAAGCTTACTCGTCATAATCCAATCTGCTTCCCTATCAATGTAGTACCTGCCTTCTTTTCCTTCACCTAATTTTGGCGAAAAAAAATTTTCCAGAAGAAAAATCTGCGAATGTCTACTTTCGGCTTAAAGCGGACATTGGCGAATAACCGCTTTCATCCATTTCAGATTGAGTCGCTGGTGGTAACTAGTAAACTATTACTATTCCACATTTGTAATGTTATAAACTTCTGCTATCGACAACCTATCTATGCAGTGATGCCTTACGGGAAACCTTGAACAGGTAGCACCATCTGCCTCAACGAGGACAACACAGGCCACCACCATCCATGGACAAATTATTCAAACTAACGGGCTTCATCCCATTCATCCTGATTATTTTCCTGAACGCCTTTGTCGATCTGGGACACAAGATCCTTATCCAGAATACGGTCTTCAAGATCTATGATGACCAGACCCAGATCATTCTAACGGCCATCGTGAACGGCCTGATTTTGCTTCCGTTCATACTACTCTTCTCCCCAGCTGGCTATCTTTCCGACAAACATCAGAAGCCTCTAATCATGAAAGTAAGCGCTGCTGTTGCCGTCGCTCTGACACTGTTGATCACTCTCTCGTACTACCTTGGCTGGTTCCACTTTGCCTTTGCCATGACCTTTATGCTGGCAGTACAAAGCGCCTTCTACTCGCCAGCAAAGTACGGGTACATCAAGGAACTTACAGGCAAGGAACAACTTGCCACCGCTAATGCAGTCGTACAGGCCGTCACTATTGTGGCCATCCTATTTGGCATCTTCGCCTTCTCGGTATTTTTTGAACAGCTACTGGCCGGAGTGAGCTATGAAAACGAGTCGCAATTGTTGCAGGCTATTGCCCCCCTTGGCTGGATTTTGGTGATTTGTGCATCACTGGAATTGCTATTTGCCATGCGACTGCCAGCCCGCAAGGCAACAGCGACCGAGCAACACTTTGACTTGAAACTGTACAGTAAAGGCCTCTACCTGCGGGACAACCTAAACAAGATCCTGGCAAACAGAACCATCTGGCTTTCGATCGTTGGTTTGTCCGCGTTCTGGGGAATCTCCCAGGTCGTATTGGCCACCTTTCCTGCCTTCGCCAAGGAAACGCTGGGAGTGAACAACACCGTCGTCATTCAGGGAATGCTGGCCTGCTCCGGGTTCGGTATCATTATCGGCTCCCTGCTGGCTGGACAGTCTTCGAAGCATCACATTGAAACGGGCCTCGTGCCGCTGGGTGCACTGGGTATCGTTGCAGCGATTTTTTTCTTGCCACAACTAAACTCGCCGGTCTTGCTGGTCCTTGATTTTCTGTTGCTGGGTGCCAGTGGCGGGATGTTCATCGTGCCACTCAACGCACTGATCCAGTTCCATGCCCGGGACGATCAACTGGGCACTGTGCTGGCGGGCAACAACTGGGTGCAAAACGTGGTTATGCTGGGATTCCTGGGCTTGACTGTTTTATTTGCAATCCTTGGTATCAGCAGTATTGGCCTGTTTAATCTGTTGACAGTCACGGCACTGGCTGGCGCCATCTATACGGTCTACCAACTACCGCAGTCACTGGTGCGTTATGTCATTGCGCGAATGTTTTCTAGCACCTATCACATCAAGGTACTAGGATTTAAAAACCTGCCCGGCACCGGTGGTGTCCTGATGCTCGGCAATCACGTGAGCTGGCTCGACTGGGCAATGATTCAGATCGCCTGCCCCCGGCCAGTACGGTTTGTGATGGATCGGGCAATCTATCAACGCTGGTATCTGAAATGGTTCATGAATTTCTTCGAGGTTATCCCGATTGCTGCCAACCAGAGTAAAGAGGCGCTACAACAGATCAACGAATTGCTACGTGCAGGTGAAGTCGTTTGCCTATTTCCAGAAGGGACAATCAGCCGTAGTGGCCAACTGGGTGAATTCAAACACGGCTATGAGCGCACCGTCGAAGGGGTGGATGGCATTATCCTGCCGTTCTATTTACGCGGTCTCTGGGGGAGTCGCTTCTCACACTCAAGTGAAAAACTGCAGGAGATCCGCAACACCCGCCTGCGCGGGGACGTTATCGTGGCCTTCGGCAACCCCCTGTCTATGAATACGCCAGCTGACGAACTGAAAAGACGCGTGCTCGAACTATCGATCGATACTTGGAAATACTATACGCAAAGCCTCGATCCTATTCCTTTAGCGTGGTTACGGAGTGCAAAACGACAAGGCAATGAACTCTGCCTGGCAGATGCCAGTGCAACGACTACGCTCTCCAGCTATAAAACCTTAGTCGCTATCATCGCATTCTCCCGCCTAATCCGCAGACGCAGTCATGAGCAGAATATCGGCCTGCTCCTACCAACCAGCAGTCCCGGCATCATCACCAATATGGCGGCATTGCTGTTAAACAAGACAGTGGTTAACCTAAACTACACGGCCAAACCGCAAGCACTGATTGCCGCGGTAGAAAATGCAGAGGTTAGCAGCCTCTATACATCCAGACGCTTTATCAAGAAACTGGAACAGCGTGGCATCGACTTGATTGAACTCCTGACCCGGGTTCAGGTAATTTATCTTGAAGACCTGAAAGAGGAAATTGGCATGTTCACCAAGCTTTCTCTTCTGATCTTGACGAAAGTGTTGCCTGCAAGAGTACTCTATGCACTGTTCGGCCGACGTGCCAGCATCGATCATCCTGCCGCCATCCTTTTCTCAAGCGGCAGCGAAGGGGAACCCAAGGGAGTCATTCTCAGTCATCGCAACATCATGGCCAATATCCGCCAAGTCTCGGATGTTAGCGACATGCACGAGGAAGTTACCATCATGGCGACCCTGCCCCTGTTCCATGCCTTCGGTCTCACAATAGCAGGACTCATGCCCATGGTTGAGGGTATCCCGGTGATCTTCCATCCAGATCCAAGAGAAGTCTTGACAATTGCAAAGGCCATCGCCAAACATCAGGCCACCGTGTATTTTAGTACTTCCACCTTTCTGCGGTTGTTGAACCAGAACCGGCGTATCCACCCGTTGATGCTGGATTCACTGCGGGTTGTGGTGACAGGTGCCGAAAGACTGAACCCCGAGGTACGGGATGCCTTCAAGCTTAAGTTCAACAAGGATATCTACGAAGGCTACGGCACCACGGAAACCACACCGGTCGCCAGCTGTAACATCCCAGACCAGATCGATCAAATGGGCTGGAAAGTCCAACAAGGGAACAAGCCAGGAACCGTCGGTATGCCCCTGCCGGGTGGCAGTTTCCGTATTGTTGATCCCGACACGCTGGAGACGCTACCCACCGGAGAGGATGGTCTGATCCTGTTCGGTGGTCCTCAGGTCATGCTGGGCTATCTCAATGCCCCAGAGAAAACTGCTGATGTGATCGTCCAACTGGATGACAGGCGCTGGTACAAAACTGGTGACAAGGGCCATCTAGACCAGGACGGCTTCCTCACCATTGTCGATCGTTACTCACGTTTTGCGAAAATCGGTGGCGAGATGATCAGCCTCGGTGCTATCGAGAACGCAATTGGTAAATTGCTGCCGGAAAATATCGAGGTACTCACCACGGCAATCCCCGATGGCAAGAAGGGAGAAAAAGTGATTCTCCTGATTGCCGGTGACATCGATCATGATGAAATGAAGGGACTTATAGAACAATCGGGGCTCAACCCGTTAATGAGGCCTGCAGAATTAATCAATGTAGAGACGATTCCGAAACTCGGAAGTGGCAAGAATGATTTTAGCCTGGCAAAACAGATTGCATTGGAGGCCTTCGCATGATGAATACGACCGGGACGTCCACAAGGATAGAAATGGAGTATTGTTTTAGATAGGCGGAGGCATAGCCTCCCAAAAGGGGAAGTAGCTAGGGATACACCTAGTCTGTAACTAACCCTATCCCCTATGTTAGAGATACTACATGCCCCTACCTTGACGCTATTTGTAAAAAAGCCCTTTCTATTTTGGCGCGAAAAAATTTCCACTAACGCCTAGAAAAATCTAAATCTAACGAGTCGTCTATAGTGCATTTGACTAGATTACTTTCTAAAGTTGTGATCTTTTTTCAGCCCATTCGAGGAATTTCTTATCTTCTTCTGACGTAATCGAAGATACTGCTTCGCACATCAACATTGCTACGCTTTCCAGTTCATTTAAATCACTTTCAGTCGCCTTGCCCTCGGATTTCTTGAGAAGCAACTTTATCCTCTGTTCCACGAGATCGATATAA
>JAPUGI010000073.1 GCA_027292925.1 Gammaproteobacteria bacterium | reverse complement strand
GAAGTACTGAGGAAACTCAGATCTCCGAAGAGATTGAATCGCATGATCGGCCAATCTGTCTATCGAGTAAGCTCGGAGAAGGTAAGATCCTCATTGGGGATAAGACCATCACCCTTGAGTACAGTGCTAATGTAGACGGTCAAGTGGAGCGAAACACTGACATTTGGTCTTTCGGTACGAACTCAGTTCAAAGGTATGGGGTGATACGGCAGGATACCAGAACTATCTGGTTCGAAGCGGAAATGAAAAAAGTCCGAGATGGAGACACATCCATGCTGTAGTCCTGCTGCGGCTTGTCACTCTGGCCATGACCACGTAGGTCCACCGCCAACACGCGGTGTTTGTGGCGGAAGTGTTCGAACTGAGGGGTAAAGTGCGTGTGGTCACAACACCAGCCGTGGACCAGCAGCATGGGCGGATCCCCATTTCCGGCCTCTTCGTACGCGAGTGCTACACCGTCATGATCCAACTGTTGCATAAGTCACCTCCTAATTTCCGCACCTTCTCTTACGCGTAAAGGAATGATTGATGATACATCGATTTGAGTCTTGATTAGACGCCGTTTAACCGTCACCCTTACTCGACCCTTTAACAAAGCACAAGCCAACGAAAGGTCGGGAGTCGAAGATATATGTCTTTCTGAAGGGCGATCTGTAATCCAGGCCGATTACATACAGGAGGATTGGCTGGTTCCGACTGTTTCTAAGTTATCACCAGTGGACCTGATGCGGAAATTTCCACGTGATCAGTTTTTCAGAACGTTTCTGGCTCTCCCGCAATCAGTTGATCTTCAATCAGGCCGTAGAACTCATGACTATGGGACCGAAAACGCCAGCCTAGTTGTATGCCACACGAGCCGCAATCGGCGATCTGCCAAGCATATCCGGCAAACCACGTATGTTCTTCAGTCGGAAGACTGACTGGGGTACAAGCAATCACCATGTCGTAACAGACTACCTTGAACGAAGTACCCGCAGGGTTGACGCATTCGTGTCGAGTCGACCCCGCCACTTCGATCTCAGATTCAGCATACGTAACGAGTGTTGCACAAGTCCGGCACAACAATGGCGAGCGCCGTCTCGTTTGTGCTTGTTTCTCAGAAAGCAGCAACTTCTCGAAAACCCGAGTTGAATCCTTCTCCAACGCATAAGGCATTTCGTAATCGAAATTCACGTGAGAACCCGTCGACAGTGAAACACTGCCCGCAATTTTAAGAAGCGATTCTATGGGAAGCTAGAGCAGTAAAAATTTAGCATATGGTAAATAAAATAAATTTAGCAGCGCTAGAAAAACAATTGTCAATATAGTTATTTGCATACCTATTGCCCTGCCTTTCAGGTTCTCAGACAGGATACTGTAGCAGTGAATGATACGCCCGATCACAAAACTTATTCCGGCAATATGTATTAGCCACATATTTGCGCCATTGTACTCAATCAGAAACAGAAGAATTAGTGTGATGGGGATATAATCAACTGCATTAGACTGTGCTGATCTTGCTACGATAAGCTCTTCAATTCCTCCATCAGCGTATGCAACTTTATTTCTTCTTCTCGCCTTAATGACATTCAAAGAAAGCCAACAAATTATTATTGATAACACTGAAGCGTAAATGGCTGTAACCATATTTCCTCCGTTCTTAAAGTTCTTGGCACTCTAATATTAATTATAATTCCAAATAATGCTATTCCATCAATGCTAGGAGCGATCCATTGATCATTTGTAATATTCATCGAGTTTCGCTAAGTCGACCTGTAGAGCATCCTAAGCAGAGTGTTATTGCGTAGGGGAAAATGTGATGAAACCCGCTTGTTACTACAAAAATAGATACAAATCAGAGATGGTTTTGAGAATAACCATGTAAAAACAACTGGGTATCCGTTCGGTTCGAATCATTACTGAGCAGTCAAACGAAGTGTGTTGAGACCCCGAAAAAATGGATTATCTCCCCAGTCTGGCTCACTGTCGGCAAGCATGACTGAAGGGAAGTTGTCTAGTAACTGATTGAAAACTATCTTTGCTTCAAGGCGAGCAAGTGACATCCCGAGGCAGAGATGTACTCCGTGACCAAACGAAATGTGTTTTGGGTCTTTGCGTTGAATATCGAAAATCTGTGGATTCTCGATAAATCGGGGATCGCGATTGGCCGCAGCGTAGAATAATAGCGCCACCTGATTTTTCTTAAACTCGTACCCTTTATACTCAAAGTCCTCCTTTACTATTCGTGAAAAAGCCTGGACTGGGGGCTCAAAGCGAAGCATTTCTTCGATCGCATTCGGAATGAGTTCACGATTTTGCTGCAGTAGTGCCAACTGTTCTGGGTGCCGCAACAACAACCACATCCCATTACCGATCAAACGAGTTGTAGTTTCGTGACCTGCGATCAGCAGTAAAATGCAGTTGGTATGTAGTTCCTTAAGCGTCAAATGATCGCCTTCTTCTTCCGCCTCTAAGAGTTGTGAAATCAAATCCTGGCCTGGATTTTTTCGTTTCTCTTCGGTGAGCGATTCGAAATATGCTTGTAAGGCATCATTGGCAATTCCCGCTTTTCGAATCATATCCGGTTGATCAATCATCGCGGTACCGAGAAGCGCTTCCGACCACTCCCTGAATTGCATGTACATATTCTCTGGCACGCCGAGCATATCTGCTATGACTAGCGCAGGTAACGGCTTAGCAATAGATTCCATCAGGTCAAACTGACCGTTTTGTATTTCCAGTTTATTGATCAACGACTGACACTGGCTCGCGATTTTTGGTTCGAGTGACTGAATAAATCTTACTGTAAATCGGCTAGCCATCAGCTTCCTGAGTCGCGTATGGTCCGGCGCGTCCAGATTCAACATATTGGGATTATCGATAATGGGTACCGATACATCGCCAGCGGCGAACTTGAGGACCCGGGAAAAGAACTTGCTACTGCGAATGTCCGTACTTATCTCACTGCGTCGTGTGAGATGGGTGATTTCTTCATGGCCAGTAATTGCCCAACCACTATACATATAGGAACGTAAAATTGGTGACTTCGATTGCAATTTTGCAAAGTAGGGGTACGGATCATGCGTATCGAATTCAGCTTCAGGTGGGATATTGATAATTCTGTCAAGCCAGCCGAACAGTTTGAGAACTAGTTGAATCGAGCCGGAAAGGATAGGCCTCAGGAACCGCTTCCCAGGTGAAGCTTGCTCAACGAACGTTGCCATATTGAAAGTGACTGTATGGGAAGAACAATGATCATAACCCTATTGGTTTTTAGATGACAATAAAGGGGCCGGTTGCAGCTTAGAAGCGGGAGGAAGAGAGAGATTCAATAAAGCAGATTCTTGATTGCTGCAGCCAGTACCCATGTCATCGGCGGAAGTAGATCAGATTAGAATTGATCTTCTTTGGCTTTTCCTAGAATTTTTAGAAAATACGTTGGTGCCTCAGAAATTTGTAATCTATTAAAGTCTTCGTTTGGCATGCATCTTTCTAGAATCGGCAAACATTCTTCTAAGTCATTTTTCCGAGGACCAATATGTGGATCCGATAATAAACTGAACCCAAAGTCGGAATACAACTTTATTGCACGATAGCTGGATGGTTGCGTGTGAAGGTATACCGGATAATCTTCCTCTTTCAAATCCTTCATAAGAATAGAAAGTAGAGCTCGACCAATGCCCTTGCCTTCATACTCCTTGAGAACTTTGACCCAATGAACGGTGTTAATTTTCTCATACGCTTTCCATATAAATGCGGTGGCAATTGGGCTGTCATTGTTATCGCAAACAAATAGACATTTTTCATAAAATAGGTCTCCTTTGGTTGTGTACACTGTAGAAAAGTAATCAGCCATAAATCCCCGATATTCTTTTGCTTCCATTGGGTCGTCAAAAGGCATTTCTTTCCAGATACCTAACTCATCTTTTCTGCAATTTCTTACGTAATAATCAGTAGATAGTTCACTAAGAGCATTGCTACTTAGACGTTCACACATCATGAACAGATTTATATCTGGGATTCCTTCTTCGTCTTGATTACTCATTTTTTCTGGTTGAACTAAGGAGGAGCAGCATGATAGCGCAGCGTCGTCAGTAGGCAAACTTTGCTCTGTTTCTTTTTTGTAGTCATTATGGATTTAGCGCAGACTCGGACTGATAAGTGAGTTTTCACTGCTCATTGCATTTATCGCAACTACTGAGGCACTGATCAGCCGGAACGCCTCACACCTGATACAGGCCGCGGCGATCCTAACCTTCGTGATATCTTCTTATATCGTCGTGTTCAGATATCGAACACCGATCGTATCAGATAAGCTTCGAAGGGACTGAAGGCATTCCTAATATCTGGCGTAATAAGAAGAACGAGGGGGTCGATTCGTAACTCATCATGATGAAGAGTCAGTAGAAGCACAACCGACGTGAAGACTGGACGACACCCGAGGCCGAAGAAGCGAAGCAGGAACTTCGTTAGCGTTTCTCACGAGCGCTCAACCCTTGTGGAGGAGGAGATGAAGGTAAAGCTGAAGCAACAGGAGAATGTGGCTGGCGACAAACATGTTGCCACACAAGGGTTTGGTCGAATCGTGACTGAGCGCCAACCAATATATGATCCCGGAGAGGACCGTGATGCCGCATACAGCTTTTTCGAAGAAAATGGCTTCGTCGTGTTGAATTCCTGCCTTGTCAGCAGCGAGATTGCACACCTCAATGAGTTCTGCGACAGAACGCAGGTAGAGCACCCGGGTAGGTGGGGGCTCAGTGATAAGAGGAAACCGCACCACCGGGGTCAAGGTTTGATCTTCTCCCAGCCCCTGCTGGATTACCCTGAACTTGATAGATACACACAGCACCCGCGCTCATTCCCGATGGTATCAAGAATACTGGGAGGCGAGGATAGAGTGCGGTTCAGCGAATTCAACCTCAGGGAGATCCCGGCAAATGCTGGCATCGGCACAATGAACTTCCATCACGATGCAGTATCCCGGGACCGCTTGACTCGCAAACCATACATGCCATGCGACTGGCTATGTGCGATTCACTACCTCACAGATGTGGATCCCGGCACACCGTCGTTCTGTGTGGTACCCAAAAGCAACCGATACAATACCTTGATTGAGGCATTCGACGGACTCGGTTTGGACTATCATGAGACGCCGATCTACGGTGAAGCAGGTATCTGCATCTTGTATGACACCGCTATTTTTCATACGAGACTCGATGGTGATGGTAAGCAAGCCCGCCGCACCTGGCATCAATACTATGCAAGAGGAGGTTGGCTGCGCAGTTCACTACCCACCACCGACAGGTACATCAGGCCACCGTCTCCTGTTCTAACGGACTGGAACTTGTTTCCGGAGCGACTGGCACTGCACCAGGACCCACAAAAACGACTCTTTTTTTCGCATTGGAACACGGCACAATGTGAGTGGGTGGCATCGGGGTTCGACAGACAAGTCCGTGAGTCCATGCCGCGGGGGAAACAATAATCTAAACAACGGCAGACCCTGGAACCCATGACAACAAAAATACCCCCACCAATTGTGGCCGTTGTTACCGCTTTTTTGATGTGGGCGATCTCGAAACTGGTTCCACTTGGATTGTTTGATTTACCGATGGACATGCAGGTGTGGGTATTCGCGTTTTTTGCATTCACCGGTCTTGCGATCATGTTTACTGGAGTGTTGGCATTTCGACAATCAAAAACAACGATTAATCCATTTCAGCCTGAGCAAGCATCCAGCCTGGTTCTTACAGGCATTTACCAGAAAACGCGAAATCCCATGTACCTAGGTATGCTGCTAATACTATCTGGGTGGGCCTTTCTTTTAGGGAGCGCCGTTGCTTTTCTTGCACTACCGGTTTTTGTTGCCTTCATGAATAAATTTCAGATCGTTCCAGAAGAAAAAGCACTTGAGCAATTATTCGGGCATGAGTTCAGTGATTATCTTTTGAGCGTAAGGCGTTGGATATGATTGACAACAACTTGAAGAGAATGTCAGGCGGCGGGGTAAACATGTACAATATACCTTCCCCAACAACCAAGATAGATTGCAATGGCTAAGTCCCCGAAGAAACCTGAGGCGTCAAGGAAGAAAGTAAGCTCGAATCTGAACAGCCGTATGTTAATAGAGGAACAGACAGCCGCGTTTCTTAAGTCCGGTGGAAAAATCCTGCAAATCCCTACCGGTACCAGCGGTGTAACCAGCGGTTCCGGACAGTCTCAAGCTGAAAAGAAATCGCCAAAAGCAACCAGCTAAAAGATAATTGGACTTGATTAACGATAAAAATACGATCAGTAAAGGCATTTTTGATGTTGGAACACACGCGACTGGCTGCATGGATTGATGACAAGAAAGCGCTGTGCCAGCCAGATAAGGTCGTCATTTGCGACGGCAGCACCGATGAATATGATCAAATGTGGGATCTGTTGCTGGCCGCTGGCGGCGCCAGAAAACTCAATGAAGAAAAACGCCCCAACAGTTATCTCATCCGGTCAGACCCCGCTGACGTCGCGAGAGTAGAAAGCCGCACCTTTATATGTGCTGACACGCGCGAGAAAGCAGGTCCCACCAACAACTGGACCCACCCGGACGAAATGCGCGAAACGTTAAACGGACTGTTCCAAGGTTGTATGCGTGGTCGCACCATGTACGTTATCCCTTTTAGCATGGGCCCCGTCGGTTCCCCGATTGCACACATCGGCATCGAAATAACAGATTCACCTTATGTCGTCACCAGCATGCATATCATGACTAGGGTCGGGCAAGCCGTATTAGATGAACTTGGCACTGATGGCGAATTTGTACCCTGTATTCATTCGGTGGGCGTGCCTCTGGTTGATGGCGCCAGCGATGTACCCTGGCCCTGCAACCCTGAGAATCTCAATATTGCACACTTTCCCGATACTCGTGAGATCTGGTCTTTCGGTTCCGGCTACGGTGGCAATGCGCTGCTGGGTAAAAAGTGTTTTGCGTTGCGGATCGCTTCCGCCATGGCGAGGGATGAAGGTTGGCTGGCCGAACACATGTTGATTCTCAAACTGACCAATCCCGAAGGAGTCTCACGCTTTGTGGCAGGTGCATTCCCGAGTGCTTGCGGCAAGACAAACCTCGCCATGCTGGTTCCAACCATCCCTGACTGGAAAGTAGAAACCGTGGGTGACGACATCTGCTGGATGAAGTTTGGCGAAGACGGTCAACTTTACGCCATCAACCCCGAGGCAGGCTTTTTCGGTGTAGCGCCTGGTACGGGTGTTCATTCCAATCCCAATGCAATGTTAAGCCTTACGGAAAATTGCATTTTCACCAATGTCGCCGAGACCGACGACGGTGATGTCTGGTGGGAAGACATGACCAAGGAACCCCCACCTCACCTGATCGATTGGAAGGGCAACGACTGGACTCCGGATTCAGACGAACCTGCTGCTCACCCCAATGCCAGGTTTACAGTTTCCGCTGCGCAATGCCCGGTCATTGCAGATGAATGGGAAGACCTTAAAGGTGTGCCCATTAGCGCGATTTTGTTCGGTGGCCGAAGGGCAACGGTCGTTCCACTGGTCAATGAAGCTTCCAGCTGGGTTCAAGGCACATTCTTCGGATCTATTGTGTCCTCCGAAAAAACTGCCGCGGCTGCAGGAACAATCGGTGAGCTTCGCCGTGATCCGATGGCCATGCTACCTTTCTGCGGTTACAACATGGCTGATTACTGGAGCCATTGGATCAGTTTCGGCGATCGGGAGGGCGTAAAACTGCCCAGAATCTACTACGTCAACTGGTTCAGGAAAAATGACGCCGGTAAATTCATGTGGCCAGGATTCGGTGAGAATTCCCGGGTTTTACAATGGATATTCGAACGCTGTGAAGGCAAGGGTGAAGCCATTGAGACACCCATTGGCAATCTTCCCACCGTGGATGCCCTTAATTTAGAAGGGCTGGATCTCAGCAACGAAACCATCGCAGAATTGCTCAGGGTCGAAGTAGACGGCTGGCTGGCAGAGATCCCTTTGATCGAAGAATACTATGACAAATTCGGCGATCACCTACCCCCAGAACTTGGTGAAGAGCTTGCGAACCTAAAATTCAACCTGGAGAACGCCAAGTAGTTCGTGGCTTCACGAAGTGAAACACGAACCCCGGCAGGTGATTTGCGTAGCAAAATACCGAGAGGGTCAATCGTGGCTTCACGAAGTGAAACACGAACCCCGGCAGGTGATTTGCGTAGCAAAATACCGAGAGGGTCAATCGTGGCTTTATGAACCGGGTCTGCGTAGACGTATCGGCGTGAAGCCACGACTTCTCACACTAAACTATGATCAACCGTGTGCGGTGCAATGGTCTTCACTTCATGGCCATGCATAGCACCATCGCGAATATCAGTAAAAGTCTTATCAATCACCTCTCGTCCACCGTCTCCAGCATGGTAGATGTTGCCGAGGAAATATAAGGTCCTTACCGCCGCACCCGTGAAGACAAATACAGTATCGATGAATGTATTGTTACTGAATGTGGGAGAGCGATCGCCATCATAGACCAGCTCACAGTTCGTAAACTTGCAACCTCGAAAAGATTTACCATGTAGCTCAATCCGTTCGTTTTCGAACGACTCATCAACAAAGTTCATTAGGGCACCCCCGTGATTGACAGAACCATCTAAAATTGTAAACCATCAACCCATGTGACCGCCAGGCCTGTCCTGTGCCAAATGCGAAGGAACTCGAAGGAATTCGAAAGATCTTGTGATATCCGCGAGATCTTTCGCCTCCGCACCTTCCGTGCTGCGCTCAAGATGACAGTCTTTCAATAATAGTACCGGTCCCTAGCCCACCGCCACAACACATCGTAATCAATGCATATTTGCCGTTCCGTCTTTCAAGCTCATGCAATGCAGTCGTAATCAACCGGGCGCCGGTACTGCCGGTCGGGTGCCCGAGGGCAATCGCGCCACCATTGACATTAACCTTGTCAGGATCAATCCCAAGTTCTTTCTGCCAGGCAAGAACGACTGAAGCAAAGGCTTCATTGACTTCAAAAATATCAATATCATCGATAGTCAGACCGGCTCTTTCCAATGCCTTGCGTGTAGCAGGGATCGGACCTTTTAACATGGTCACCGGGTCGACTCCGACTAACGTGGTCGCAATAATTTTCGCCCTTGGTTTGACGCCCAATTCCTCGCACGCTTTTTCAGAAGCCATAATCACTGCAGCAGCCCCATCAGAAATCTGTGAGCTTGTCCCCGCAGTATGAATTTCCTGTCCCGCTACGGCGTCAAGACCCTGTAATGATTCCAGTGTTGTTTCCCGCAAACCTTCATCTTTGCTAATAATCCTGGTCTCACCAGTTGGCTCGAATTTTTCATTCAGGACAGGCGCTTCAATCGGCACAATCTCACGTGTAAATCGATCTTCTTCCCACGCCTGAATCGCTTTTTGCTGGCTGGCAAGCCCGAATTTATCTGTATCTTCCCGGGTGACCTGATATTCCTCAGCAATCATAGCCGCGCCCATAAACTGGCTGGTGGGTTGATAATGGTTCATGTAACTTTCACCCATGGGAGAACCATCTTTCATGTTGGAGCCAAGTGGTACACGGCTCATCATTTCAACTCCGCAACTCATGACCACGTCTTCAATTCCTGCTGCCACCATGCTCGCGCCCATTGTGGTTGCTTGCTGGCTTGAACCACACTGGGAGTCCACTGTTGTTGAGGCAACTTCTAGCGGCAAACCCTGGGACAACCAGGCAATCCTGGAAATATTGAATGATTGTTCTCCTACCTGGGAGACACAGCCGCCAATGACCTGATCGATCTTCTCCGGTGCAATACCGCTTCTGTCCAGGGCAGCCTTTTGAACCGCGCCTAACAAATCCGCTGGTTTTAGTCCGGCAAGGCCTTTGCCGCGTTTACCAATCGGACTTCGACAAGCCTCTACGATATATACGTCGCCCATGAGGTTTCCTCTGACTTGGTTATTCGTGAAAATTTGAAGCAAGTAGAATACGTTTTAGGGAGAAGTTTCACAATCAGCTCGCTTCCTGATGGAATTAACGTAGAAGACTAAACCCGAAAATGCACCAAGAAGAACCATCGCCCACTCATACGGCCACATCAGGGCAGCCGGACTTCCTGGCAGATAGAGCAAGCCGAGACAAATAGAGAGAATTAACGCTGTGTACCCTACAAAACGGCCATGACGCACCCTAAAGGGTCGTTCCATCTCTGGCTCCTTCTGCCGAAGGCGAATAAAGGCTAATGCAACCATCCCGTAGGCGATAACGATGAAGAAACTACCGGCATCGACTAACCAGACAAGAATAGTGCGACCAAAGAAAGGTGAAATACAACTGAGCATGCCTATGATTAAAATGCTGACGTAGGGTGTGTTGTACCTGGGATGAATCCTGCTGAATACGGTTGGGATCATGCCGGATTCCCCAAGTGCATACAGGATGCGGCTGCCGCCGATGATAAATGCGTTCCAACTGGTGAGAATACCGCCAACTCCCGCCAGTATCATCAGATTACCCATTATCGAGCTGCGCCAGGCGGTGGCAGTGGCATCCGCAGTTGCAATAACTGCAGAACCAAGATGTACTGCATCGAGGGAAAAAGCGACTGACAGCGTGATTAAGATATACCAGACAACAGCAAGGGATACCGAAACAACCAGCAACTTTCCAATAAGATTTGGATCCAGATCAATTTCTTCAGCGGATTGTGGAATAACATCAAACCCCACCATTAGCGCGGGGACCATCACCAACACACTGAGAATGCCAACCGCCCCTTTCGTAAAGAGCGGTATCGCTTCACCCTGCATCTCGAACGTAAACGCACCCGTAAAAAAAGATACACCGATAACAAAAAAAAGTGCTGTGATAACAGTCTGCACAAAAGCAGCAAATTGAATACCGATGTAGTTAATCGTTGTCATCACCATGGCACCCGCGACACCGATTGCCACCATACTGACGTGGACATCCGCGCCCTGGATTGTCCAGAGATAACCAATCTTCAGATCCGGGAATAAATATTCGAGCGCCGTGGGTAATGCAGCAGACTCAAAAACACAGACCGTCACATAAGCCATCACGATAGCCCAGCTTGCAATAAAGGAGGGCGTGTAACCCAGGGCACGATAGGTATAGGCATGTTCTCCGCCTGCCTTGGGCATTGCAGACGCAAGTTCGGCATAGGTGAGGCTAATAAAGATCACCGCGGTACCACCAACCGAAAAAGCTATGACAGTACCGAGTGACCCTGCCCGCAGGAGCCATTCGCCGGTTAGCAGGACCCAACTCCAACCTATCATGGCGCCAAAGGCGAGGGTTATGACCTCCCGCTTCGCCAGAGTTTTTGAAAATTTTCCGGGCATCGATATACCTTGTTGTTGGTCGCCCCCCAATCTTATTGTTTGTGTCAGTCAGGGAGAGTCGAGTTGAGGATTATCTAATTGCTGCGAGTGCAACACAATCATGCACTATCGGCAATGCACTTTTTCTGGCGATCAGCTAATCTATGTTCTCGCCTTGAAAAGGAAGGCTTAGCTATGACCAACAATGATCAGCCTGATACCAAAATTCGCACCTACTCATCATTGGTTGTGGATGGCGTGCAGAAGGCTGCTGCCAGGGCAATGTTGCACGCGGTGGGGTTTAGTGAGGCTGATTTTTCGAAACCCCAGATAGGAATCGCCTCCACCTGGAGTAACCTTACCCCCTGCAATATGCATATTGATACGCTGGCCGAGGCTGCTGCCATGGGCGCTGAAGACGGCGGAGGCAAAGCAGTCACCTTCAACACCATTACAGTCTCCGATGGCATCTCCATGGGATCACCCGGCATGCGTTATTCGCTGGTGTCCCGAGAAGTTATCGCTGACTCAATTGAAACAGTCGTTGGCGCCCAGGGATTTGATGGCTTTGTTGCGCTTGGCGGTTGCGACAAGAACATGCCCGGTTGCGCTATCGCCATGGCCAGACTGGACCGGCCAAGTGTATTTGTTTACGGCGGCTCGATACAACCCGGCAAGGAACGACGTGATATCGTTTCCGTTTTCGAAGCCGTTGGGAAGCACGCAGCCGGGAAACTTTCCGACATTGAACTGAAAGATATCGAGGCAACTGCCATTCCTGGCCCGGGATCATGCGGAGGTATGTACACTGCCAATACAATGGCCTCTGCGATAGAGGCGCTAGGCCTGTCCCTGCCGAATTCATCCGCACAGGAAGCCATCTCGGAACATAAAAAACAGGACAGTTACGCGGCGGGTGAAGCCGTAGTCAGGCTACTGGAAGCTGGCATCAAGCCATCGGATATATTGAGTCGAGAGGCTTTTGAAAACGCAATCACCGTCACCATCGCACTTGAAGGTTCAACCAACGCAGTACTGCACCTGCTTGCCATTGCCCACGCGGCGAAAGTTCCGCTCCATATTGATGATTTTTCGCGAATTGGAAGTCGGGTTCCGGTTCTCGCAGATATGCGTCCGGCAGGTCAGTACTCAATGAGTGACCTGATAGAAATAGGCGGCATCCAGCCATTGATGAAGTTGTTACTGGCAAAAGGTTTGTTGCATGGTGATTGTATAACGGTGACCGGCAAGACCCTTGCCGAAAATCTGGATACCGTGGCGCCCTATCCTGATGGCCAGAAAGTTATCCGGCCATTTTCAGACCCAATCAAGAAAGAAAGTCATCTGGTCATACTACGAGGTAATCTCGCGCCGGAAGGAGCCGTGGCCAAGATTACCGGTCATGAGGGACTGCATTTTGCTGGCACAGCACGATGCTTTCACGGTGAAGAAGCGGCACTTGCGGCAATTCTGAACGGTGAAGTAATTAAAGGAGATGTCGTTGTTGTCCGCTATGAAGGACCGCGTGGTGGCCCGGGGATGCGTGAGATGTTGTCACCAACCAGCGCGATCAGTGGTCGTGATCTTTCCAATGATGTTGCATTGATTACCGACGGTCGGTTCTCAGGCGGCTCCCATGGTTTCGTCATCGGCCATATCACACCGGAGGCATTTGATGGAGGTCCCATCGCATTAATCAAAGATGGCGATTCTATCTCGATAGATGCAGAGTCACAGTTGATCACCCTCGATATTGACGAAGCAGAAATGGAACGACGCAGGAGTGTCTGGAAACAACCGGCTCCTTACGCCGACCGGGGTGTTCTAGCAAAGTACTCAAAGTTAGTCAGTTCCGCTTCCGAGGGCGCCGTTACGGATTGACCCGGTCGGGATTGACGCGGTCGGGATTGACCGGTGGAGATGACCCGGTCGGATGACACGGACCGTGAAGCGGTCGTCCCGAGTAAGGTGGCAAGGCGAAGGATCTCATCGTGGTACTATTTTGTACAAAAGCGAGATCGTTCGTGCACTCAGGATGACATCATGTCCCTTTTGGCATCGGTGTGTGAATGGGATAATCTGCTGGATCTGGCTTAAATTGACGTTGGATAATCGGCTCACAATGATCCTTGATTGGCAGTACGGCAGCAGGCAGATATGGTTAACCGTGGCTTTGATGCTTCTCCTTACCTGTTGCCCAAGGGTTGTTGCTGAGCCAGAAATAACTCTGGGTCCTTACGATAGCGTGGAAGATCTGGCCAAAGTAACTGACTTTCTCGATGCCAACAAAATTCCATTTAATTCGAACCAGGACGCAGTACACCAGACCCTTGGATTCATTGTAGTCACTGCACAACTCTCACCTGCGAGCGCCACTATCACCATCGGTAAACTACAAGATGAGCAGGTTAAAGATGTGGTGTTCGTTAAAACGGGGGTTTATGGAAACCGTATATCGGCTGGTGTATTTGGCTCTGAAAAAAATGCAGACAATCGGGCAGCAAAGTTAAGCCGCTACGGTTTCAGCGTTTTAGAACGTACGCGCACACTTTCTTCCGCCAGCATCACAGTTTTTCGCGCCGACATCTCGCCTTCTTTGGAAGAAAAATTTCAAACCATTACCGGCGTGCAGATACCACCCGCCACGGTTGCTGTGGACATAGAAAAAGCCATCGTCGAACAACCAGAACCAGAACCGGTTCTCGCCATCGTGCCTCCGCTAGAATCGGTAGAAAGTGAAAAGAAAGTCACTACTGCTCAGTCCCCAAAGAAAGAAACATTTCCATATATTCCCTTCCTGCTGATAGCGACTTTCGTCGTTATTGTTGTCGGCCTCGGCTACTACTACCTGGGCCGACGCTCGGGGCAGCCTATTACGGTCCAGGTTGGAATTGAAAAAGATCCTCAACAACCACCGCTGTACCAGGAAGTCATACGCCAGGCACAAAGGCAACTTGATAGTTCCGTTGGCGCAATTTCCGCATATGCCAACCAATTGCTCGGAGGGCAAAGTCCAACAACTGAGGAAGTCCCCCAATATATTGCAACAATCCGTTCTGGAGGAATCGAGGTTCTTGATCTGATCAGCGACATCATCGATCTATCACGAATTGAAATCGGCCAGGTGGAAATCGAGAGAATCACTTTCGACCCTGAATCCGCACTCGAGGACCTGGTCAAGTCCCTTTCTCAGAAGGCAGAGCTAAAAGGTATTTCGTTGCATTTCAATCCGGATGAGAACTTACCCAACCTGGTCGCCGCAGACCCCGCGAAGCTCGAAAAAATCTTGTCAATCCTGGTGAGTTACGCCATCGAGAATACGGAATCGGGAAGAGTGCTGATTACTGCCACCTTCCTTGGTCAAATGGACTCACTCAAGATCACCATTGAACACACCTCTGAGAACTTCAACTCTTTGATAATCAGCGAAATGTTCGAGCCGATCGAATCTACTTCGGGTATTAATTCGGAACAGCGCCTTAGATTCGCTGTAAGTAAACGTCTAGCAAACCTGATGGGCGGAGATATCCAGATAATGAGTCAATCCGATCACGATATACAATACATTGTGACTGTGCACGCCGACGAGATTCTAAAAAAGCAACTGTTGCTTCCGTCGGGCGTCAGTATTGATGAGTTGGTGCAATCTGAAGCCCAGGCGAGGGAACTCGCAGACAATGCACAGCAAGCACTCGTCGCCGCACAAACCCAAACACAACAAGCAGCGCAGGCGCAGTCTGAAGCAGAAGCAAAGCTTGCCCGGGAGGTAGAAGCAAAGACGAGTGCTGAGGCTAGAGCAGAAGCGGATGCCACAGCGAGAATTGAGTGATCAGCAGAGCGTGGGGTTGGGCAGCAAGGGATCTGCGCGGG
>JAPUGI010000072.1 GCA_027292925.1 Gammaproteobacteria bacterium | reverse complement strand
TCCGAGACTGGTCGCCTGGGTAAATATCCTCGTGCCAGAGGCAACCCGTGCGGCAACATCTGCCCCACCTTTCACCTGGATAGACAACATTCCACCAAAATCTGACATCTGCTTGACGGCAAGCTGGTTTGCGGGGTGGCTGGCAAGCCCAGGGTAGTGGACACTATGCACTAATGGATGCGTTTCCAGATATTGGGCTATCTCCAGGGCATTTGCGCAATGACCGCGCATTCGCCACGGCAGGGTCCTGATACCCCGTAGCAGTAACCAGCAGTCAAAAGCACTAGGTACAGCACCACCGATACCCTGTATTTCCCGGATTGCAGGCGTCAGCTCAGCCCCTTCCCGTGCGATTACCACACCGCCAGTTAAATCACTGTGGCCTCCGAGATATTTGGTCGAAGAATGCACTACATAATCTGCGCCGAGGAGAAGAGGTTTTTGCAGTATTGGCGTCGCCCATGTTCCATCCACACCTAAAAGCAGATCCTTGTCCTTTGCAATCCCGGCCACCGCCTTGATATCTGTGATCTTGAGCATGGGGTTGGACGGTGTTTCGATCCAGATCAGGCGGGTATTGCTACGAATATTGCCACGTATCGCTTCCAGGTCTGTCATATCAATTAGCGTGTGTTCCAGGCCCCACCGACTCATGATGTTCATGGTCAGCTCCCGTACTCCAAAGTAGGTATCGTCCGCCAGGAGAATATGATCTCCATGCTGTAACGCCTGAAATAAACCAGCCACTGCCGCCATTCCCGAAGCAAACGCTATAGCTTCAGAACCCTCTTCCAGCGCAGTTAAGCATTCTTCCAGGGCATGGCGGTTAGGATTATCTAATCTCGAATAAACCAACTCGGCATCGTTCCCCCTCTGGTAGGTTGTTGTCAGATGTATAGGCGGCATTACTGCACCTATATCCTTATCAATAGCCCGGCCTGCCTGTACTGCGATAGTTTCTACTTTCATAAACAATTCCAATGACATCGTTGTATGATCTGACTGCCAATGATAATAACCCTTAATCCGGTGTCGTGAGGAGCCCGCCATGCAAACTGCATTCTTAAAACCATGCCTGTACTTATTTTCTGCCTTTCTGTGCTTGACGACGTTGACTGCATTGGCGAAAACGCCGGGTCCTCTATTCGCCAACAACGACCTAATAAGATTCACGCTGGAGGCACCTTTCAAAAAAATCAACCGAGATCGAAATAAGGAAAAGCTGTACCCCGATTCAACGTTGACTTTTGAGGACGAAAATGGCGAGCAGGTTACACTTCCTGTGCAACTCCAGGTAAGAGGGAACTCTCGCCTCGCTAAAGAAACCTGCCGTTATGCGCCCTTACGCATTCATTTTGATAAGACGTCAATCAAAGACACTCTATTTGATAAGCAGAAGAAATTGAAACTTGTAATCCTTTGCAAGAAAAACAGTACTTACCAAGATTACCTCATGCAGGAATATCTAATTTATAGAATGTTCAATATTCTGACGGACTCCAGTTTCAAGGTTAAGATAGCAGAAGTAACCTTCCTGGAGACAGGTGGTTCAAAAAAACCCATGACAAGTTATGCGTTCTTCATTGAAGACAAGAAGCGATTGGGAAAACGCCTTGGCCTGGACACGATACGTGGCAATAGGATTTCCTATACGGCACTTGATCCCGCGCCGCTTTCACTCGTTACCTTGTTTCAATACATGGTGGGTAACACAGATTATTCTGTCCTCAAGGGAGAAGCTGAAGAAGACTGCTGTCACAACGCCAAAATGTTAGGAATTGAAGGGCGGGGACACACACCAGTTCCTTATGATTTTGATTTTTCCGGAATCATCGGGGCCAGTTACGCGGTTCCTCCCGAGGGAGTAGGGATACAAAACGTAAGAACACGCCTGTACAGGGGTTTCTGCAAGCCAGATATGGTTAGCCTGGACAGCTCCAGAGCAATAATTCAATCACACAAAGAAGCCTTGTACGCTTTACTGGAAGCCGATCCGCTGTTGTCCAACCGTGCACGGAAAAAGTCCCTTAAGTACCTCGATTCTTATTACAAGATTAGTGAGGATGATAAGAAATTCGAAAAGTCGGTAGTGAAAAAATGTCGCGGGAAGAAGTAAATCTGGTATCTCCAAAAATCTCGGTGACGAAATTGCTTTGCTAAATATATTCCAGGAAGTTCAAGAAGCCGAACAACGTATTCGCAGTTATGTTCGGACTACACCACTGGTACCCGCCCCATCTCTCAGCGCCATTTCACCTTCCGATGTATACCTTAAATTAGAGAATCTTCAGCATACAGGCTCATTCAAAGTTCGTGGGGCTTTTAGCAGATTGACAAGCCTGTCTGATGAAGAACGCTGTAAAGGGGTGGTCACTGCGTCGTCAGGTAATCATGGTCTTGCTGTTGCATTTGCTCTTAATCAACTCGGTATACCCGGCACGATCTTCCTGCCTGAAAATGTGACGCCTGTAAAGTACGCAAAGCTGCAGGAATACGATGTTCAGATCAAATTAATCCCGGGAGATGGAATTCACGTCGAAACCACCGCTATCAACTACGCAACGCAAAAAAACATACCCTATATTTCACCATACAACGATGCCAAGGTAATTGGAGGTCAGGGAACGATAGGTGTTGAGCTGCATCAGCAACAGGAGAATATTGACTGCCTGTTCGTTGCCGTGGGGGGCGGAGGCATGATCTCCGGTACCGCGGGTTTTCTGAAAAAAATCGATCCAGGCATCAGGGTCATTGGCTGCGAGCCTCAAAACTCGCGAGCAATGTCGGAATCAGTAAAAGCTGGTCGCATCGTAGATGTGGAGATATCTGATACGCTATCGGATGGAACCGCGGGAGGGATCGAATCTGAATCCATTACCTTTGAACCCTGCAGCCGCCTCGTGGACGATTGGGTGGATGTTACAGAAACGGAGATCGTGGAAGGCATGCGCTGGCTCTTTGAGCATCATGACCTTGTCGTAGAAGGCGCCGCCGGAGTCGTCGTCGCGGCTTTCCTTAAACGAGCAATAGAGCTATCGGGATCTTGTGCAGCACTGGTGATGTGTGGTGCTAACATCGATGAAGAAATATTCAGGGCGCTGGTAACCTGATAGCACAACACCGTTATACGTTGGCGCACTATTTGTAAGCGGTTTGCCTTCCCCAGGGTTAGCTGGCACAGTGATTGGTCAGGATTTTAAACACTACCCGGTAACAAACATGCATCTATACACCCAGAGTGCCTCGCCCAACGGCCAACGAGTTTCAATTTTTTTGAAAGAAAAAGGAATCGAACTTCCAATGACACAGATCGATCTTCGCGCGGGGGAAAATCTGGGTGAAGAGTACCGCGCAAAAAATCCGTTTGGCCGTATCCCGGTACTGGAACTCGATGATGGCAGCTATCTCTCTGAAAGCCAGGCCATCTGCCGATTCATTGAAGGCTTACACCCGGATCCGAATTTCTTCGGTACCACTTCAGAAGAACAAGCCATCATTGAAATGTGGAGTCGGCGAGTGGAGTTGAACGTCATGATGCCAGTTGCACAGGCGTTTCGTAATATCACCGGGTTCTTCAAAGATCGCGAGAAGGTCGTCCCTGAATGGGGTGAAGTCGCCGCACAAGCCGCCAAGGCCGCGGTTGCTATCATCAACGATCACCTGGCGGACAATGAATACCTTACCGGGAACCGATATACCATTGCAGATATGATACTCGCCATAACACTCAACTTCGCCAAGAATGTTGGGCAGGACTTATTGGCTGCAGAGCGTATTGCTCGATGGCATGCGCAAGTGGCTGCGCGACCTGCGTTTGCATAAATGAACAAATGATTGGCGAGCTCTCTGCAAGTCAGGTCCAGGAACTTGAAGCTGATTTGCTGCAACTAAAAAAGGATCTCAAAGATCTGCTCGCTACGACGGAATCCGGCGCAAAGCCAGTAACGTTAAGGGATAATGTCGGCCGATTGAGCCGCATGGACGAAATGCACAACCAGAGTATTTTGCTGGCAAACAGAAACCTGACAAAGAATCGACTTAAACAGGTCATCCCGGCCATAGCGAGAATCGGCAATGATACCTATGGTTGCTGTTCAGTCTGCGGTGAATTAATTTCTTTTGCCCGCCTAAAAGCCTATCCGGAAGCTGCCATGTGTCTGGAATGTAAAAGCGAGAGCGAATAGACAATTCTAGCGATATGACCTTCTTTGCTTGTTCCGGGACTGATTGAACGTGCTGCGGCTCGCTCTAATTCCTGTCCGATTCCGATCACCAGTGTGCTTTTTATTTTTGCCACGGGGTTTGTGGCCGCGGGCATTCTCTCCGGATCGCTGGCCATCACTGTGGCCAACTCTCGGTCTCTTCCGCTTTTTCGGACCGATCGGGCGATGAACCAATCGAGACTCTGGTAAATCATGGACCGGTTCGAAATCCTCAATGAATTTTCGATTAATCAATTGGCCGATCAGGAATTCTATATCACACAGTTGCTTGAATTCATCAGCGCTGACCAGAGACACAGCTTCTCCGCTGGCGCCCGCTCGTGCAGTGCGACCAATTCGGTGCAAATAGTCTTCAGGCACATGGGGCAGGTCAAAATTGACCACGTGCGGTAATTGATCGATATCCAATCCGCGGGCGGCAAT